>CAIUKV010000284.1 GCA_903899845.1 uncultured Actinomycetes bacterium | reverse complement strand
TCCTGCTCGCCCGGGGGACCGAGCCCGTGAGCCGGGCGCACGGCGCCGACCGCGGCACCTCCGTCCACCGTTGGTACATCGCCGGGTTCGTCGGTGCGCACGCCGACCTCCTCCGGGGCCGGGTGCTCGAGTTCCAGGACCCGGCGTACGCGCAGCGTTTCGGGGGCGACCGGCCCAGCCGCATCGACGTGTGCAACCTCGAGCCGAACGCGCACGCCACCATCGTGGCCGACCTGTGCGGTCCGAACCTCGTCCCGTCCGACGCCTTCGACTGCATCATCTGCATCCACACGCTCCACGTCGTGCTCGACGACACCACGTTCGTGAAGGAGCTGTTCCGCATCCTGGCCCCGGGGGGGACGCTGCTGGTGGCGGTCCCGGCGACCAGCGCGGTCGACCCCGGGTGGGACGAGTACCGCCGGTACACGACCCTCGGGCTCCGCCGGCTGCTCGAGACCGTCTTCGCGCCCGAGACGGTGTCGGTGACGAGCTTCGGGAACTCGCTGACGGCGGCCGCGGAGATGCGGGGACTGGCGGCCGGCGAGCTCGCGACGAGGGACCTGCGTCCGAGCGATCCGCAGTTCCCCGTCACCGTCTGCGCGGTCGCCACGAAGCCGGTGGAGTGACGGGATGCGGATCCTGGCGGTCCACCACGATGCCGGCCGCAACGGGGCCTGTCTGCTCTTCCTCGCCGTGCTCGAGGAGCTGGTGCGCAGCCACGACGCCGAGGTGGTGAGCGTGTTCCCGGTGGACGGGCCGATGGTGGAGCAGGCCCGCGCCCTGGGGCCGGCGTTCGTGGTCCGGCCCGCGGGGCGGCGACGGCACCGGCTCCCGCGCGCGCTTCGGCCCGGAGCCTTCGACGTGGCGTTCGCGAACTCCACGGCGTCGTCGCCGCTGGTCGCACAGGTCGTGCCGGTGGGCGACCTCCCGCTCGTCGTCTATGCGCACGAGTCGCGCTTCCTCCTGGAGCACCAGGTCGGCGTGGCCGGTGCCGGTCCGGTCCTGGGTCGTGCGGCCCGGATCCTCGCGGCGGCACCGAGCGTGCGTGACGCGCTCGTCGATCTGTTCGCGCCGTCGGCCGAGATCGTCGTCGTTCCCGGTTTCGTGCCCCCGCGCGAGCGGCCGGTGGAGGCCGACGGCGGGACCGGCACCTGGGGGGCAGGAGGCGGTCCGGGCGGTCCGAGCGGCTCGAGCGGCCCGAGCGGCCCGGTGGTCGGGGCGATCGGCACGCTCGCCTGGTACAAGGGGACCGACCTGTTCCCGATCGTCGCCCGTCGGGTGCGGGACCTGTGCGCCGGGACCCCGGGTGCGCCGACCGACGTCGAGTTCGTGTGGGTCGGGAGCCCGCACACCGGCGCCGACCGGGCGCACGCCGACCACGACACGATGCGGGGCGGGCTGGGGGAGTACGTCCGCTTCCCCGGGAGCCTGGCGGACCCCACCGAGTTCCTGCGCTCGCTCGCCGTCCTCCTGCTCCCCTCCCGGGAGGACTCCTGGCCGCTCGTGATGCTCGAGGCGGCGGCGGTGGGCGTTCCCACGGTCTGCTTCGAGGAGACGGGTGGGGCCGCGGACTTCGTCGCCGACGGAGCCGGGACGGCCGTGCCGTACCTCGACCTCGAGGCGATGGCGCGCGCGGTCGTGCACTACCTGACCGACCCGGACGCGCGCGCCCGAGCCGGGGCGAGGGCCCGGGATCGAGCCGCCGCGGCGACGGTGACGTCCCAGACCACGATCATCCACACGATCCTCACCGAGGTCTGCGCCGACCGCTGATCCGGCGGCCGCCGGGGCCCCGGTGGCGGTCGCGGGCCCGGTGGGGACCGTGGAAGGGGAGCGGTACACTCACCCCGCTCCATTCCGGGGTAGCTCAATGGCAGAGCATCCGGCTGTTAACCGGCAGGTTGAGAGTTCGAGTCTCTCCCCCGGAGCATCTGCTCCGCGCGCCCCGGAGGCCCTCCCGTTAGGGTGACCGCGTGACCCACGAAGCCCGTCTCGCCGCCGCCGGGATCGTCCTGCCCGGCCCCTTCGCCCCCCATCCGCCCCTCGTCGGCTGCGTCGTGGTGCAGGGGGTGGCCCGGACCTCGGGGGCGCTGCCACGCGATCCCGACGGGCGCATCGAACCCACCGGGCGCCTCGGGGCGGAGGTGGGACTCGACGCCGGGGTCGCAGCGGCCGGGCTGGCCGCCGCCAACGCGCTCGCGCTCGTGCGGGCCGAGGTCGGCTCGCTCGACGCGGTCGTGCGGGCCCTGGCCATGACGGTGTACGTCGCCTGCGCTCCGGACTTCGCCGATCTCCCCGCCGTGGCCGACGGTGCGAGCCGCCTGCTCGTGGACGTCTTCGGCGAGGCCGGGCGCCACACCCGTGCCGCGATCGGCGTGGCGGCCCTCCCGCGGGGCGCCCCGGTCGAGGTCGAGCTCAGCGTGCTCGTCGGCGGGTGACGCAGCCGCCCCCGGGCCGTCGCGACGTCCCCGACATCGTCGTCCTCACGTTCCCCAGCGCGCGCGAGCTGCGGCGCCGGGCGCCCCGGCTCGTGCTCGGCATCCTGCTCCTCGGGGCCGGGATCGCCACGGTGCTCGAGGCCCGGCTCGGGGTGGCGCCGTGGGACGTGTTCCACCAGGGCATCGCCGACCGGACGGGAATCTCCTTCGGGGTGGTGACCATCCTGGTCGGCCTGGTCGTCCTGCTCGTCTGGATCCCGCTGCGCCAGCGGTTCGGGCTCGGGACGGTGGTGAACACCCTGACCCTCGGTCTGGTGATCAACGCCGCCCTCGCGCTGATCCCGACGGTCGATGCCCTCCCCGTGCGGTGGGCGATGCTCGTCGGCGGGATCGTCGTCGGTGCCGCCGGCATGGCCGGGTACATCGGCGCCGGCCTCGGTCCCGGACCCCGTGACGGGTTGATGACGGCGCTCGCGGCGCGCGGCCACCCGCTCTGGCTGGTCCGGACCGCGATCGAGGTCAGCGTCCTCGTCGTCGGGATCGTCCTCGGGGGTGACGTCGGGATCGGTACGGTGCTGTTCGCCTTCGGGATCGGTCCGGTCGGTCACTGGTTCCTCGCCCGACTCCACCTGGGCGTGGGTGGCGCCGACCCCGATCCTGCGGCCACGATCGGGGAGTGAGCGCCGGGGTGCGGGTCGGGATCGTCGGGCGGGGCTTCGGGGAGCGGGTCGTCGCGCCGGTGTTCCAAGCGACCGAAGGCTGCGCGGTCGTCGACGTCGTGTCGCCGCGAGACGAGGCGGCGGTCCGGGCGCTGTGCGCGCGCCGGGACGTGGACCTGGTCGCGGTGCATTCACCACCCTTCCTGCACCGTGAGCACGTCGGGTGGGCGATCGACGCAGGGCACGCGGTCCTGTGCGACAAGCCGTTCGGGCGCGACCTCGCCGATGCCGAGGCGATGCTCGCGCGGGCCGAGGCGGCTGGGGTCGTCCATCTCTGCAACTTCGAGTTCCGTTGCCAGCCGGGTCGGGCCGCGCTCCGGGCCTTGGTGCACGACGGCACGGTGGGGACGCCCGAGCACGTCCTGTGGGCGCAGTACAGCGCGGGGTCGCGCCACCCGCTGCGCTCCTTCGGCTGGTTGTTCGACGCAGCGCTCGGTGGGGGCTGGATCGGGGCGTGGGGCTCGCACGCGATCGACTTCCTCCGCTGGACGTTCGGTGAGGTCGCCGCGGCGGTCGCGGTGCGGCGGACCACTGTGGCGGTCCGACCCGACGCCGACGGCCGCCCGCAGCCCTGCACCGCCGAGGACGGGTTCACGGCCACGCTCCGCACGCACGCCGGGGTGAGCGTGACCATCGACACGACCTTCGTCGCCCCCACCAACCAGCCGGGTCGGATCGTGGTCCTCGGGTCCGAGGGCATGCTCGAGTCCACGGGCGACCACCGGATCGTCGTCCGGACCGACGCCGGGTCCCGGGACGCCTTCGTCCTCGCCCCCGAGCCCGGCGACCCGCACCTCGTGCCCATGCGGCGCTGGGCCGAGACCGTCCGCGACGCCGTCCGGAGCGGCGTGACGGGCCCCGACGTCCCGACGTTCGTGGACGGGGTGGCCTGTGCCCGGGTCATGGACGCGCTGCGGGCGTGACCGTCCGAGGTCGGCCGGTGGCTCCGCCTTGGCGGGCGGCCCCGGCCCCGGCGAGAATGGGGCGATGGCCCGGCTCTCCGACCCGGATGTGGTGGCGGCGCTCGCGACGCTCCCGGGTTGGGTGCGCCGCGGCGAAGAGATCGAGAAGACCTTCAAGCTCCCCACCTTCCCGGCGGCCGTCGCATTCGTGGTGGCGGTCGCCGACCGCGCCGAGGCTGCGAACCACCATCCCGACATCGACATCCGCTGGCGCCGGGTCCGGTGTGCCCTCACGACCCACGACGAGGGGGGCCTGACCGACAAGGACGTGGCGCTGGCGCGTGAGATCGACGCCGCGGTCGAGACGGTCTCGTGATCACGACGCTCATCGCCCTCGCCCTCGGGGGCATCATCGTGGCGACGATCGTGCTCTTCGCCCTCGACCGGGGCCCGTCACCGGGCGAGATCGCCGAGGCCTACGAGCTCGCGTGGGACCGGCTCGACTTCGAAGCCCTGTGGTCGATGTCGGGACACGAGCTGCGCGACGGCCTCGACCGGCGCGCCTACCTGGCGGCGAAGACCGCGGCCTACGCCGGCCGCAGCGGCCTCGGTGGCCTTGCGGCGCGGGTCGACCTCGACGAGGTCGACGTCGGCTTGGCCTTCGCACGGGTCCGGACCCGGGTGACGCTGCGCGGCGGCGAAGTGGTCCACAACGACGTCGTCCTCGCTCGGCGAGGCTCGGCCTGGGTCGTGACCGGCTACTCCCTCGCCCCCGGACCCACGCAGCCTGCGTGATCGGGTGAGCACCGTGGCTGCGGGCCTCGTCCTCACCGGGGGGGCCAGCCGGCGGCTGGGAATCGACAAGGCGACCTTGCGCGTCGCGGGCGAGTCGCTGGCCGACCGCACCGCTCGGGTGCTCACCAGCGTCGCCGACCCCGTGCTCGAGGTCGGACCCGGTCTCACCCGGCTCGAGGCGGTGCGGGAGGCCGTGCCCGGTCAGGGTCCGCTCGCTGCGATGGCGGCCGGGGGGGCTGCGCTCGCGGCCCGGGGTGCGGGAGAGCGGGCCGTGCTCGTGGTCGCGGTGGACCTGCCCGCCCTCGACCCGGCGCTGCTCCGGCTCCTCGTGGCCGCCCCGCCCGCGGACGCGGTGGTGCCGCGGGTGGGCGGGCGGGCCCAGGTCCTGTGCGCCCGCTACTCGCCCGGGGCGTTGGTCCAGGCCGCGGCCCTGGTCGGTGCGGGCGAGCGATCGGTGCGCGCGCTGCTGGGGACCGGTTCCGTCGCCTGGATCGACGAGCACGAGTGGGGTCGGGTGACCACCGTGACGTGCTTCGCCGACGTCGACACCCCGGAGGACGCGCACGCGATCGGCCTCGAGCGCCCCGGGTAGCCTCACCGCGTGTCCGACGCGAGCGCGCGCCGCCCGACGACCCCGGCCCGGGTGCGGGTCGTCGAGGCCGGGACGGCCTCGGAGCGGCCCGACCGCCTGGTGACCGAGGAGCCCATGGAGATCCGGGTGCAGGGTCCCGGCCGGGACGCCTCGCCCCTCGCGGTGACCATGCGCACGCCCGGCCACGACTTCGAGCTCGCGGTGGGGTTCTGCCTCACCGAGCGGGTGGTGGCCGATGCCGGGGCCGTGGCCCGGGTGGCCTACTGCCTGCGCAGCGATGCGCCCCAGGAGTACAACGTGGTGACCGTCACCACCCGCGATCCCGTGGACCTGGAGCCGCACCGACGGGCGTTCGCCGCCAACGCCAGCTGCGGACTGTGCGGCAAGGCGACGCTCGATCAGGTCGCGGTCGAATGCGCCCCCGTCCACAGCGACCTCCGGGTGTCGGCGGCAGTGCTCACGGCCCTGCCCGACCGGCTGCGGGCGGCCCAGTCGGTGTTCGACGCCACCGGAGGCGTGCACGCGACCGGCTGCTTCAGCGCCGACGGCGCGCTGCGGGTGGTGCGGGAGGACGTCGGGCGCCACAACGCCTTCGACAAGGTGGTGGGGTGGGCCGCGCTCGCCGGAGCGCTCCCGTTGGCCGACGCCGTGTGCCTGGTCTCGGGCCGGGTGAGCTTCGAGATCGTCCAGAAGGCGGCGGTGGCGGGCGTCCCGGTGCTCGGGGCGGTGTCGGCGCCGTCGAGCCTGGCCGTCCAGGCGGCCGAGCGGCTCGGGGTCACGGTCGTGGGGTTCCTGCGCGGCGACCGCTTCAACGTGTACTCGCACGCCGATCGGGTCGTGGCGGCGTGAACGCACCGTCGGCCGACTCGCTGATCACGCTGTTCGACGAGGCGGCCGCGGCCCATCGGCGTGCCCTGGCGCCGCTCACCGAGCAGCAGCGCAAGGAGCGGACCGACGTCGCCGGGCAGTACGCGCTCGACCTCGTGGTCGACGCCGCCGTGCTCGAGGTGCTGCACACCGTGGACGTCGCGGTGGTCAGTGAGGAGTCGGGCTGGTCGGGGAACCGGACTGCGGCGGTGACGGTGGTGGTCGACCCGGTCGACGGATCCACGAACTGCGCGCGCGGGTTCCCCTACTGGGGGATCTCGATCTGTGCGCTCGACGCCGATGGCCCGCTCTGTGCGCTGGTGACCAACACGCCGGTGGGGGAGCGGGTCGTCGCGGTGCGCGGCGAGGGGGCGTGGCGCGACGGCGTCCGGCTCGCGCCGTCGGCGGTCGAACGGGTCGAGGACTCGGTGATCGCGATCTCGGGCATGCCCGCCCACGTGCTCGCCTGGAAGCAGTTCCGGGCGATGGGGTCGGCGGCGCTCTCGCTGTGCGACGTCGCCTCCGGTCGCCTCGACGGCATGATCGACGCCCTGGCCGACCGCCACGGGCCCTGGGACTACCTCGGAGGGTGGCTCGTGTGCACCGAGGCCGGAGCCACGGTGCGCGACGTCCACCACCGGCCACTCGCCGTGCCCGACCCCGACGCGCGCCGCCAGCTCATCGCCGGGGCGACGCCGGCGCTGGCCGAGGCGCTCGTGGCCGCGGTGGTCGAGCCGCCGGGGGCGCGGTGACGCCCGGACCCGCGCCGGGCCTCGACCTGACCGCGCTCCTCGACGTCGCCCTCGGCGCGGCGCGGGCGGGGGGCGAGGTGGTGCGGGCAGCCTTCGGTGCGCCGCGTGACGTCCGGGCCAAGGGGCCGGGCGACTGGGTGAGCGCGACCGACACCGCGAGCGAGCGGGTGGTGCGCGCGGCGCTCGAGGCCGGTGCGCCCACGATCCCGGTGGTGGGCGAGGAGGAGGGTGGGGCGTCGGCCGAGGTCCGCTGGCTCGTCGATCCGCTCGACGGCACCACCAACTTCCTGCACGGCTACCCGGTGGTCGGCGTGTCGGTCGGCCTGGTGGTCGGAGCCGTGCCGGTCGTGGGCGTGGTGCACGCGCCCGTGCTGGGCGACACCTACTGGGCGGTCGCGGGGGGTGGCGCCCACCGCAACGGCGAGCGCCTGGCCGTGGCCGCCCGCCCCCCGGAGGCGGCGGTCTGCGCGACCGGCTTCCCGTTCCGGGCCAAGCGGTCCCGGCTCGACGCCTACCTGCCGGTGTTCGAGCGGGCCCTGCGCACGTTCGAGGATCTGCGCCGAGCCGGCGCGGCGAGCCTCGACCTGGCCTGGACCGCCGCCGGCGTCTACGACGGCTACTTCGAGCCCGCGCTCGGTCCGTGGGACGTCGCCGCCGGCGCGCTGCTCGTCCGCGAGGCGGGGGGCGTGGTCACCGACTGGGCCGGTGACCCCGACGCCTGGCTCGACTCGGGTGACATCGTCGCCGCGCCCGCGCCGATCCACGCGCGGATCCTCGACCTCTGCTGACGGGCGCGTCCGGCGCGCCGCCCTCAGGTGCTGAAACGGGTCACGAGCGACTCCACCGGCTTGCGCAGCGGCGCGACCTCGTCACCGAGGGCCGTGTAGACCGCGTCGGTGACCTCG
>CAIUKV010000283.1 GCA_903899845.1 uncultured Actinomycetes bacterium | reverse complement strand
GGCCGCCTCGGGTTCGTGAACCTGCACTTCTCGCGCCTGCCGCGCTGGCGGGGTGCGGCTCCGGTGGAGCGCGCGATCCTGGCCGGCGACGACGGGACCGGTGTGTGCGTGATGGCCCTCGACGAGGGCATGGACACCGGGCCCGTGCTCGCCGAGGTGACCACGGGCATCGGCCCGGAGGAGACTGCGGGCGAGCTGCGGGCGCGTCTGGTCGCGCTGGGCACGCCGCTGCTGGTGGAGGTGCTCGGCGATCTCGCCGCGCACCCCCCGCGTCCCCAGGTGGGGGAGGCGTCCCACGCGGCGAAGTGCACGGTCGAGGAGTTCGCGCTCGACTGGTCGCGGCCCGCGGAGGAGCTCGCCCGGCGGGTCCGGGCCGGGAACCCCCGCCCGGGGGCCTGGACGACCGTGGGCGATCGGCGCCTGAAGGTGCTGCGGGCCCGGGTCGGGCCCGCTGCGGTCGGCGCCGCCGCCGGGCCTCCCGGCACGGTCACGCCGACCGGGGCGGTGGTCACCGGGTCGGGGCTGCTGGCGCTCGACGAGGTGCAGCCCGAGGGGCGGGCCCCGATGCCGGCGACGGCGTGGCGGGCCGGCCTCCGGGGCGCGTCCGTGCGGCTCGGGACGCCCGGACCGGTGGGCCGGTGACCGGGCGACGGGGGTGCCCGGCGTGAGGGACGCGCGCAGTGTGGCCCTCGACGTGCTGGTCCGGGTGGAGGACGGCGCCTTCGCCCACGTGCTGCTGCCGGCGCGCCTGCGCGGCTCGGGCCTCGACGCGCGCGACCGCGCCTTCGTGACCCACCTCGTGCTCGGGACCGTGCGGATGCAGCGTCGTCTCGACGCGCTGATCGGCCCGCGCTGTCACCAGCCCCTGGACCGGCTCGAGCCCCGGGTGCGCGCCGCGCTGCGGCTCGGGGCCTTCCAGCTGCTCGACGGGGTCGCGCCGCACGCGGCGGTGGCGGCGACGGTGGAGGCCGCGCCACCACGCGCCCGGGGGCTCGTGAACGCCGTGCTCCGTGCGGTCGCGTCCGCCGGGCCCGAGGCGCTCGACCCCACCGACCTCGGGGCCCGCTGGTCCTACCCCGACTGGATCGTCGACGAGCTGGTGCGCTCGCTGCCCGAGCCCGAGGTCGCGGCGGTGCTCGAGGTCGGCAACCAGCCGGCCGCGGTGACCCTCCGGCCCAACCCCCGCGTCACGACCACCGCCGACCTCGCGGCCGAGCTCACCGCCGCGGGCGCGCGGGTCGCTCCGGCCACCCTGGTGCCCGAGGCGCTCACGGTCGCCGGGATCGGCGACCCCGCGGTGCTGCCGGCCGTCGCCGACGGTCGGGCCACCCCTCAGGACCAGGCGAGTCAGGCCGTGGTCGCCGCGCTCGATCCGGAGCCCGGGGCCCGCATCCTCGACGTCGCCGCCGCGCCCGGCGGCAAGGCCACCGGCGCGGCCGAGCGGGCACCCGGCGGCACGGTCGTGGCCGCCGACGTCCACGCCGGACGGCTCCGCCTGGTCGCGGCGGCGGCGGCCCGACTCGGGCTCCCCGAGGTGGTTCCGGTGCTCGCCGACGGTCGCCGCCCGCCGGTGCGGCCCGGATCGTGCGACCGCGTGCTCGTCGACGCGCCGTGCTCAGGTCTGGGGGTGCTGCGCCGCCGGGCCGAGGCCCGCTGGCGGGCCCGCCCCGAGGCGGTGCCGGTCCTGGCCGCGCTCCAGCGGGACCTGCTCGGCGCGGCGGCCGCGGCCGTCGCGCCCGGTGGGCTCCTCGTCTACTCGGTCTGCACGCTCACCCGGGCCGAGACCGTGGAGGTCGCGGCCTGGGCGACCGCCAACCTCGACGGCTTCACCCCCGTGGCCCCGCCCGGCGACCCCTGGCGACCCCTCGGCCCGGGCGCCGTGCTGTGGCCGCACCTCGCCGGCACCGACGGCATGTACGTGTGCGTCCTGCGTCGGCGCTGACGGGCCCGGCGGCGGCCCGACCCGCGGGTAGCGTCGGCGCCGTGAAGCTCGCCCCCTCGATCCTCTCGGCCGACTTCGCGTGCCTCGGCGACGAGGTCGCCCGGGTCGCCGAGGTCGCCGACCTGCTCCACGTCGACGTCATGGACGGCCACTTCGTGCCCAACCTCACCATCGGGCCACCCGTGGTCGCGTCGCTGCGTCCGCGCACCGACCTGTTCCTCGACTGCCACCTCATGGTCGACAACCCCGGGGTGCTGCTCGACGACTTCGCGAAGGCGGGGGCCGACCGGTGCATCGTCCACGTCGAGCTGGGGGACCCGCGGCCGCTGTTCGACCGTCTGCGCGCCCTCGGCGTCGGCGTGGGCCTGGTCTGCAACCCGCCCACCCCGGTCGACGCGGTGCTGCCGTACCTCGACGAGATCGACCTCCTCCTGGTGATGAGCGTGAACCCCGGTTGGGGCGGGCAGGCGTTCATCCCCGAGGTGCTCGACAAGGTGCGCGCCGCCCGGGCCGAGATCGACGCCCGGGGCCTGGCGGTGGAGATCGAGATCGACGGCGGCATCGACGTCGCGACCGCGCCGCTGGCCGTGGACGCCGGCTGCGACATCCTCGTCGCCGGCAGCGCGGTGTTCCGTGCCGCCGATCCGGCGGCCGCGGCCCGGGCCATCCGGGCCGCCGCGGCGGGCTGAGCCCGTGGCCGACGCGGTCGCGGGCTGGGCGGCCAAGGTCCTGACCGTCTCCGACGGCGTCGCCGAGGGGGTCCGCGACGACCGCTCCGGACGCGCGCTGGCGGCCCGGCTCGCCGAGGCGGGCTACACGGTGGTGGACCACCGGGTGAGCGCCGACGGGGTCGAGGCGGTCGCCGCCGCCCTGCGGGGCCTGGTGGCGGGGTTCGGAGGGCTCGTGGTGACCACCGGGGGCACCGGCTTCGGGCCCCGGGACCTGACCCCGGAGGGGACCCGGGCCGTGCTCGAGCGCGAAGCCCCCGGTCTGGCCGAGGCCATGCGGCTGGCGTCGGGGAGCGACGGACGGACGTTCGGCATGCTGTCGCGCGGCGTGTGCGGCACGGTGGGCGCCGCCCTGGTCTGCAACCTTCCCGGGTCGTCGGCGGGCGCGCTCGAGTGCCTCGACGTCGTCCTGCCCGCGGTGCCCCACATCCTCGACCTGCTCGGGGGCGGCCGGCCGCACTGACCCGGCGGGTCCGCCCGGTCCCCGTGCCCGCCCGCCCGTTCCCGGGACCCGCCCGCCCGGCGGCCGATCCGGTCTCCGGGTTTCGTCTCCGGGTTTCGTCTCCGGGTTTCGTCGCCGGGTCCCGTCCCGTGGCCCGGTGGTAGCCTCCGGGCACCGAGCCAGCCCTCGGGGAAGGGTGGAAACCCCGACCGGCGGTCACCCGGCGGCCAGGCCGAATCCCGGCCGACCGGGGAGCCCGCGAGCCCACGGCCGCCAGTCGTGGGTCGATCCGGTGCGAGTCCGGAGCCGACGGTGACAGTCCGGATGGGAGAGGGCGAGCCCGGCCGGTGCGTGTCGCGCGCGCCTGCCGTCGTCGCCTGCGCCCGTCGCCCGGGGCCGAGTCCGGTCCGGCGAGGAGACCAG
>CAIUKV010000282.1 GCA_903899845.1 uncultured Actinomycetes bacterium | reverse complement strand
GCGGTCGCCGACGCCCCCGATCTCGCGACCACGGTCGAGCGGGCCCTGGCCTTCGCCCACCGGGAGCTGCGCGGGAACGCGGCCCTCCAGACGTTGCTCGAGACCGAGCCGGAGCCGCTGCTGCGCTTCCTCGACCACGCGTACCCGGCCACGCTCGGGTGGGTGACCGCCCACCTGCGGTCGGTGCTCGGGGCCGAGGCGGTGGCCGGCCGGGTCCGACCCGGCGTCGACCTCGACCAGGCGGCCGGGTTCGTCGCCACGGTCGGGATCTCGGTGATGGCCACCCCCGGGCGCTGCGACCTCGCCGATCCGGCCGCCGTCGCGGCCTTCGTCCGCCAGGAGTTGCTCGCCGGGATCCTGGTCGGGTCCGGGGCGTGACCCGCCCGGGAGCGGCCCCTGAGCGGCCCGGGACCCGACCGGGCCCCGGCTGAGACAATCGTTCGATATTGTCTCAGCCATGACGGCAGTCGCCCCGTCCCGTGGCCCGGCCCCGGCCGACGCGCGTGTCGCCGGGGCGCTGGCCGAGGCGACCCTGGCCGAGATCGCCCGCGTCGGCCTGGCCCGTCTCTCGGTCGACGCGGTGGCGCAGGCGGCCGGGGTGTCGCGGGCGACCCTGTACCGCCGGTGCCCGGGCAAGCCCGCCCTCGTCGGGGCGGCGCTCGACCACGAGGTCGCCCGGGCGGTGGCCGCCATCGCGGACGCGGTCGCGGACGCCCGGACGATCGACGACGCCGTCGGCGCGATGTTCGTCACCGGGGCCCGGACCCTCGCCACCTCGGTGGCCCTCGGCGCGGTCGTGGCTGCCGATCCGAGCGCGCTCGCGCCGTACCTCGACTTCGCGGGCGGCGAGGCGCTCCTCGCCCGCCTGACCGACGGCCTCGCCCCGCTGCTCGCGCCCTGGGCCGCCGATCCGGCGCGGGCCGCCGAATGGGTGGCCCGGATCGGGATCGACCTGCTCCGCACCACGACGCCCCTGATCGACCCCACCGACCCCGGCGCGGTGCGCCGGTTCGTCACCACCTTCGTCACGCCCGGGATCGCCCCCCGGGCGACCGGAGCCCCGAACGAGGAGGGACCATGACCACCAACGAGCACCTGATCGGTCGCGCCCAGGTCGACGACGTCGACGCCATTCTCGCCATCACGAACGACGACGTCGACGCCGTCGTGCACGCCGTGCGGGCGAACGCCGACGCCGTCTTCACCTGGGACTACGAGCGGTCCCGCCCGGCGCTGGCCAAGCTCTACGAGAAGGCCAAGACCTCCCAGTGGAACGCGAACGACCTGCCGTGGGACACCGCCGTCGACCAGGCGGCGGTGATCGAGGCGAACCGGATCCAGAACGAGGGCATCTTCGGCCCGATGGACCTGAAGGGGACGCCGGTCGAGGGGTGGACCGACGACGACTGGATGCGGTTCCACATGGAGACCCAGAACTGGACGCTCTCGCAGTTCATGCACGGCGAGCAGGGCGCGCTGATCTGCACCGCCCAGATCGTCGAGACGGTGCCCTGGATCGACGCCAAGTACTACGCGGCGACCCAGGTGATGGACGAGGCCCGCCACGTGGAGGTGTTCGCCCGCTACCTCGACGAGAAGCTCTCGGGGCACTACCCGATCAACGCCCACCTGAAGCTGCTGCTCGACGACATCATCGCCGACGACCGCTGGGACATGACCTACCTCGGCATGCAGATCATGGTCGAGGGGCTGGCGCTGGCGTCGTTCGGGTTCATCCACCAGCTGACCACCGAGCCGCTGCTCAAGCAGCTCCTCCGCTACGTCATGAGCGACGAGGCCCGCCACGTCGCCTTCGGCGTCATCTCGCTCCAGGAGTTCTACGCGCAGCTGACGGCGGCCGAGATCCGGGAGCGCCAGGAGTTCGCCTTCGAGGCGGCGGTGCGCATGCGCGACCGCTTCCTGTCCCAAGAGGTCTGGGAGCGGATGGGCGTCGACGTCAAGGAGGCGGTCCGGTTCACCCTGGCTGCGCCCGACCGGCCCATCTTCCAGTCGATGCTGTTCTCGAAGATCGTGCCGAACTGCAAGAAGCTCGGGTTGCTCGACGCGGCCGACGGCTGGCTGCGGAGCCGGTTCGAGGACCTGGGCGTCATCCACTTCGAGGACTGGGTCGACACCACCGAAGAGTACGGCGCCCTGGACGCGGTCGCCGCGGAGCGCGTCGGCGGGTGACCCACCCGGCCCGGGGGTGCCCCGGGTAGCCTCCGGAGATGGCTGCACCGGTTCGTCTCGTGTTCCTCGGCGGGCTGGGCGAGATCGGTCGGAACTGCTTCTGCCTCGAGGTCGGGGGCCGCATCCTCGTCGTGGACTGCGGGCTGATGTTCCCGGACGCCGACATGCCCGGGGTGGACCTCGTCCTGCCCGACTTCACGTACCTGCGCGACAACGCCGACCGGGTCGAGGGCGTCGTCCTCACCCACGGGCACGAGGACCACGTCGGCGGTCTCGCCTACCTCCTGCGCGACGTGTCGGCCCCGATCTTCGGCTCGGCGCTGTGCCTGGGCCTGGCCCGGAACCGCATCGAGGAGGCGGGCCTGCTCGGGCGGACCGAGCTCGTCACCGTCCGCGACGGTGACCGCATCGACATCGGGCCCTTCGACGTCGAGTTCGTCCCCATCGCCCACTCGGTCCCCCATGCCTTCGCGACGGCGTTCCGCACGCCTGCGGGCACGATCCTCCACACCGGCGACTTCAAGATCGACCTCACCCCGTTCGACGGCCGCCAGACCGACCTCGCCCGGCTGGGCCAGATCGCGGGGGAGGGGGTCACGCTGCTGCTGTCCGACTCGACCAACGCCGAGAAGCCGGGCTTCACCCCCTCGGAGACCACCGTCGGTCCGGTCATCCACGACATCCTGCGTGACCACCCCGACCGTCGGGTGATCGTCGCCGCCTTCTCGTCCCACCTCCACCGTGTCGCGCAGGTCGTGCAGGCCGCCCGGGCCTGCGGCCGCAAGGTCGCGTTCGTCGGCCGGTCGATGCTGCAGAACATCGCGCTCGCCCGGAGCCTGGGGATGCTGGACCTCCCCGACGCCGACGTCGTCGACATCGAGGAGGTCGCCCGCCTCGCACCCGGGTCGGTGTGCGTCGTGGGGACCGGCTCCCAGGGGGAGCCGATGAGCGCCCTGTCCCTCATGGCCGCCCAGGAGCACAAGCACCTGAAGATCGGTCCCGACGACGTCGTGGTGATCAGTGCCCACGCGATCCCCGGCAACGAGCACAACGTGGCCCGGGTCATCGACTCGCTCCACCGGGCCGGCGCGGAGGTCGTCCACGAGAAGACCGCGCCGGTCCACGTATCGGGTCACGCGGCGCAGGAGGAGCTGAAGTTCATGCTCGCCCTCGTGCAGCCGCAGTGGTTCGTCCCGGTCCACGGGGAGTTCCGCCACCTCGTGCACCACGCCCGCCTCGCCCATGCCGTCGGGGTCCCCGAGGAGCGTGTGCTCCTCTGCACCGACGGTGACGTCGTGACCCTCGACGCCGGTGAGCTCGAGGTGGCGCGCCGTGAGGTGCCCGCCGGCTACCAGTTCGTGGACGGCGTGCTCGACGACATCTCGGTGGGGGTGCTGCGCGACCGCAAGAGCCTGGCCGCGGAAGGTGTGGTCGTGGTGATCGTGACCGTGGACGCGGCGTC
>CAIUKV010000281.1 GCA_903899845.1 uncultured Actinomycetes bacterium | reverse complement strand
GGAGCCACTCGCCGGTGGCGGGCATCCGGATGATCCGGGACGACGCCCCGCCGGGCGGTGGCTCGAGGGGGAAGCCGGCGTCGGTGCGGTCGGGGCCGTCGGCCACGGTGCGGACGGGACCGTCGAGCCACAGCACCTCGGTGACCCCGACCCCGCCGGGGAGGTCCACCGTGCGCGGGGCCGGCCCGTCGGACTCGATGCCGTGCGGCCCGGTCACCACCCGGCGTCCGAAGGAGCCCGGACCGCCGCCCGTGCTCCCGGTCTGCTGCTGTGCCACGGCCCCTCCCGGCGTCGGTGCGCACGTCGTCGGTCGTCGTGATAGCACAGGGGCGTCCCACCTGGCCGGTGCGTCACGCGGATCGGTGGGGACCGACCCGGGCCGACCCGGGAACGACGACGAGCTCGCCGACGAGATCGACGAGAACGATGAGGACGAGGAGGACGGGCGTGGGGGTCAACCAGCGGGCGCAGATCGTGATGACCGACGACGAAGTGGCGCGGTTCGTCGACCAGAGCCGCACCCTGACCATGGCGACCAACGGTCCCGGTGGCTTCCCGCACCTCGTCGCCATGTGGTACGGCGTGATCGACGGGAAGATCTACTTCGAGACGAAGATGAAGTCCCAGAAGGTGAAGAACCTCCTGCGCGACCCGAAGATCACCTGCATGCTCGAGGCCGGCGTCACCTACGACGAGCTGCGGGGCGTCGCGATCGAGGGCACCGCCGTGATCATCGAGGACCCCGAGCATCCCGAGTACTGGGCCGCGGCGATCAGCGTGTTCGCGCGCTACAACGGCCCCTACACCGACGAGATGCGCCCGGCGGTCGAGATGATGATGAACAAGCGGGTGATCGTGCGGGTCGACCCGGAGCGGGTGCGGTCCTGGGACCATCGCAAGCTCGGCATGGGGGCGATGGCGGCGGGCGGGAGCACCGCCGCGTTCATCGGCGCCGAGGGCTGACCCGGCTCAGCGACCGGTCCAGCGGGGCGGCCGCTTCTCGAAGAAGGCTGCGACCCCCTCGCGGGTGTCGTCGGCCGTGCGGATCACCTGCTCGGCCCGGTCGGTGAGGGCGAAGCCCCGGTCCTCCCGCTCGGCCCGGAGGTCGTGCAGGACGCCCATCGTCTCGCGTACCGCGACCGGACCGTTCTCGGCGATCCGCGCCGCGAGGGCGAGCGCGACCGCACCCGCCTCGCCCGGCGCGGTGAGGCGGTTCACGAAGCCGAGCCGCTCGGCTCGCTCGGCGTCGATGGGGTCGCCGGTCAGGAGCAGCTCGTGGGCGACGTTGACCGGGAGCGCGTGCGGCGCACGGAACATGCCCGCGCACGTCGGGACGAGTCCCCGCGAGACCTCGGGGAGCCCGAAGCGGGCGGTGGTGGACGCCACCACGAGGTCGCAGGCGAGCACGATCTCCATGCCCCCGCCGAGGGCCGGGCCCTCGACCGCGGCGATCAGGGGCTTGGTGCGGGCCCGCCGGATCACCCCGTAGCGACCGCCGCGTTCCGTCTCGCTCATCCCGGCGCGCAGGTCGGTCCCCGCGGAGAAGCACGTCGTGGTGCCGGTGAGCACACCCGCCCAGAGGTCGGGATCGTCCTCGAGCAGGTCGAGGGCGGCGCCGATCCCCGCCGTGGTCTCGGGATCGATCGCGTTCCGCTTGGCCTCGCGGTCGATGCGGACCTCGAGCACGCGGTCGTGACGGGCGGTGCGGACGGTGC
>CAIUKV010000280.1 GCA_903899845.1 uncultured Actinomycetes bacterium | reverse complement strand
GTCGTCCGCCGCGGTGCGCCACTGCGCGAGCTCGGCGGTCTCCACGTCGGGCTCGGTCGCGGGCAGGTCGATCGGCGTGGCCACGACCTGCAGGGTGCAGTCGGGGGCGGCGTCGACCACGGTGGCGTGGCGGAACAGCGACGCGACCGCCTCGGCCCGGGCGTCGTCGTCGGCGTGGACGGCGAGGGCCAGACCGGCCACGTCGACCACCGTGCCGCGCCGGACGGCGGCCGGGCCGAGATCGGCGCTCACGCCCGGCCCGCCCGGGCCCGCACGGGCATCGACCCGATGGTGGCACCCCACCACTCGGCGGTCAACCGGGGTTAGCCTTCGGTGCTCCGACGAGTTCTGGAGGAACCCGTGTCCGACGCCACCGAGCCCACGAACCCGTACGAGCGCCCGGCCGTCGCCCGGCGTGACTCCATCGGGACCCTGCTCGCCGACGCGACGCCGTCGAGCGACCCTGCGCCCGACGGCGCGGTCTGATGGCCCGTTCCTACGAGCCGCCGACCGTGGCCCGGCGGGTCCGACTGGCGGGCATGGCGTTTGACACCCTCTCGAGCGACGTCGGCCCGGCGGTGAGCTGAGGCGCAACCCCCGGAGCGGCCGGGCGACCGCCTGCGGCCCTCCTGACATCCACCGCGTTCCGGCGACGGTGCCGGTCGGGATTGCTCCGAATTGGAGCCGGAAAGTAGCGACGGGAATCCACCGCCGGCAAACCGGTCCCCCGGCCGGGGTCCCCGGTCGGGGCCCGACGGTTCCTAACATCGGGCGATGGAGCTCCCCGTGACCGCCACGACCGCCCCCGGCGAGATCCTGCGTCTGCGCGACCGCCTGCGCCACCGGCCCCGCCTCGGCGGCCTGGTCGTCGCGGTCGTCTTCTTCTGGGAGTCCCTGAGCCCCACCCTGCTCCCCCGCAGCATCCCGGTGCAGGCGCTCCTCACCGGTGGCTGCACCGCCGTCGGCTACGCCCTGGGGGCGTCGGTCTCGGTGGCGGTCGGCTGGTTCCGCGCGTCCCGGGGGGCGGCGCCGTGGAACACCCGGAACCTGCGCCGGGTGGCCTGGGGGGTCGCCGTGGCGGTGGTGGTGGTCGGGGGCCTCGTGTGGGGGCGCTGGCAGAACGACCAACGCAGCCTGGTCTCGATGCCCGAGATGGCGCCGGCCGGGTACCTCGGGGTCCTCGCCCTGGGCGCGGTGATCGGGGGGGTGTTCCTGCTGGTCGGGCGGCTGGTCGGCCAGGGCCTGGTGGCGCTCGACCGCCTCCTGCGCCGGCGCCTGTCGCCCGCGCTCGCCTTCGTGGTCACCGTCGTGGTCTTCGCGGTGGTGGCGGTGACGGTGACCCGCGACGTCGTGCTCCGCCCGCTCTTCGACCAGGTCAACGCGGCGTACGGCACCGTCGACGACTCCACCGAGCCCGGGGTCGAGCGGCCGACGTCGCCGCTGGTCAGCGGCGGGCCTGGCTCGCTGGTGCCCTGGGAGACCCTGGGCGAGCAGGGTCGGACGTTCACCGGCGGGACCACCACCCCGGCCGAGCTCCGGACGCTGGTGCGGGCCGGCACGCCGGTCGTCCCGCCGATCCGGGTCTACGTCGGGCTGAAGTCGGCCGACGACGCCCGGGCCCGGGCCGCGCTGGCGGTGGCCGAGCTCGACCGGACCGACGCCTGGGACCGTGACGTCCTGGTCGTGGGGACCACCACCGGCACGGGGTGGATCAACCCGCGCTCGGCTCGGTCGGTGGAGGCCATCAACGGCGGCGACACCGCGTTCGTGGCGATGCAGTACTCGTACCTGCCGAGCTGGATCTCGTTCCTCGTCGACAAGGACGTCGCCGCCGAGGCGGGCGAGGCGCTGTTCAGCGCGGTGTACCGGAAGTGGACCACGCTCCCCCCGGCGACCCGGCCGCGGCTGGTCGTGTTCGGCGAGAGCCTGGGCTCGTTCGGCTCGGAGCACGCGTTCAACCGCGCGACGTCGTCGTCGTCGGTGGACACCGTGACCCGCGAGGTCGACGCCGCGCTGTGGGTCGGCCCCACCTACTCCAACCCGATCCGCACGCCGCTGATCGAGGCGCGCGACCCGGGCTCGCCCACCTGGCGGCCCCGCATCGGCGACGGCGGGACCGTCGTGTTCACCAACACGGCCGGGGAGCTCCTCGGGGTGGACGCGCAGACCGTCGTGTACCAGCAGCACCCGTCGGACCCGGTCGGCTGGTGGGACTGGTCGGCCATGTGGAGCCGCCCGCTGTGGCTCCAGGGACCCCGGGGCTACGACGTGCCCGAGCGGGCGCACTGGTTCCCGTTCGTGACCTGGGCCCAGACGTCCACCGATCTCATCGCCGGGTTCGCCGCGGCCGCGGGTCACGGCCACAACTACGACGACGCCTGGCCCCAGGCCTGGGCCGCGGTGGCCGCACCCGACGGGTGGACGACGGCCGACACCCGGGCCGTCGCGCGTCGCCTGGCGGACTTCTCGGCCGCCCAGGACTGAGCCGTGGCTCCACCGACGCGTCCGGCGGCGTCGGCGTGGCGCGCGTGGGCGGGGCCGGCGGCGTTCGTCGCCGCGATGGCCGCGTACTGCATCGGGCGCTCCGTCGCGATCGACGGCGACCTCCACCCGTGGACGAACACGCTGGTCGGCCTCGTGGTGCTGGCCGGCGCGACCGGGGCCGGGTTCGACCGGCGCGAGCTCGGGGTCGAGGGCCGTGACGCCGGACGGGGCCTGGCCTTCGGCGCGGCCACGGTGGTGGTGGCGGCGATCGGGATGCTCCTGGTGGCGGTGCTCCCGGCGACCCGGGACGTGTTCGCGGACGACCGGGCCGTCGTGTCGACCGGTGCGATGCTCCGGCGCACGCTCGTGGTCATCCCGCTCGGCACCGCGCTCCTGGAGGAGGTGGTGTTCCGGGGCGTGCTGCTCGCGTGGCTGGCGCGCCGCATGACGATCTGGCGGGCCGCGTGGTGGTCGTCGGTCCTGTTCGGTCTGTGGCACATCCCACCCACCCTGCACTCGGCCGACGGCACCGGCGCGATCGGCGACGCGGCGCGGGGCGGGAGCGGCACGGCGCTGGTGGTGGTCGGGGCCGTGGTGGCGATGACCGGGGCGGGCCTCGCGCTGTGCTGGCTGCGCATCCGGTCGCGCAGCCTGGTCGCGCCGTTCGTCGCGCACTGGGGGATCAACGCCACCGCGTTCGCGGTGGCCTGGACCGTCGGCCGCTGATCCCCGCCCTGCGGCCTCGGGTCAGGTGCCCTCGGTGGCCGAGCCGAGCGCGGCGGCGACGACCGGGTTCACCAGCCGGCCGCCCTCGGTGTTGACCCCGAGCGCGAGCGCGGGGTCGGCGGCGGTGGCGGCGGCGACGCCCCGGGTGGCGAGGGCGACCACCGAGGCCAGGGTCGCGTTGGTGAGGGCGTGCGTGCTCGTGTGCGGCACGGCCCCGGGCATGTTGCCGACCGCGTAGTGGAGCACCCCGTGACGCTCGTACACCGGGTCGGCGTGGGTGGTCTCGCGGGTGGTGGCGACGCAGCCGCCCTGGTCCACGGCCACGTCGACGATCACGGCGCCGGGGCGCATCGCCGCGACGAGGTCCTCGCCCACCAGGACCGGGGCGCGGCCGCCCGGCACCAGCACGGCCCCGATGAGGAGGTCGGCGTCGGCGACCAGGCGCTCGATCACCGCCCGGTTGCTCGCGTGGGTCGTGACCCGTCCGGTGGCGACGGCGTCGATCCCCCGCAGCTGGGTGACCTCGCGGTTGACCATGCGGACCTCCGCTCCCATCCCGGCCGCGATCCGGCCGGCGCTCCACCCGACGGTGCCGGCGCCGAGCACCACGACCCGGGCGGGCGCCACGCCGGGGACCCCACCGAGGAGCATGCCGCGCCCGCCGGGGGTGCGCTCGAGGAAGCGGGCGCCGACCTGGGGGGCCATCCGGCCGGCGACCTCGCTCATGGGCACGAGCAGGGGCAGGGAACCGTCGGCGCGCTGCACGGTCTCGTAGGCGATGCCGGTCACCCCGTGGGCGAGCAGCGCGCGCGCGACGTCGGGGTAGGCGGCGAGGTGGAGGTACGTGAACAGCACCAGCCCGGGGCGCAGGAACGCGAGCTCCGCCGGCTGGGGCTCCTTGACCTTCACCACGAGGTCGGCACGCGCCCACACATCGTCGGCCCGGTCCACGATGCGGGCCCCGGCCGCCGCGTAGTCGTCGGTGGGCAGGGCCGAGTCGACCCCGGCGTCGCGCTCGACCAGGACCGCGACGCCGTGCGCGTGCAGCTCGCGCACCCCGTCGGGGGTCAGGGCGACCCGGTGCTCGCCCGGCTTGGTCTCGCGCACCACCCCGACGGTCAGGGGCAGCGACGGGCTCACGCCGGGGTCGCCCCGGCGGTGGCGCGGACGAACTCGGCGCTCGCCTCGGCGAGGGCGATCCCGACCCGGTCGCAGAGCACGTCGAGCTCGGCGGGCCCGGCGACCAGCGGCGGGGCCAGCTGCACCACCGGGTGCCCGCGGTCGTCGGTGCGGGCGATGACGCCGAGCTCCCACAGCCGGGGTGCGAGGAAGCTGCGGAGCACGGCCTCGCCCTCCGGCCGGGTGAACGGCGCCCGGGTCTCGGGGTCGCGCACCAGCTCGAGCGCCCAGAAGAAGCCGGCGCCCCGGAGGTCGCCCACGATGGGCAGGGCGGCGAGCTCGCGCAGGCGGGCCTCGAACCCGGCCTCCTGGGCGCGCACGTTGTCGAGCACCGCCTCGCGCTCGAACAGGTCGAGGTTGGCCAGCGCGACCGCGCAGCTCACCGGGTGCCCCCCGAAGGTGATGCCGTGGGCGAAGGATGCGGTGCCCTCGAGGAAGGGCTCGGCGAGGAAGTCGCGACAGATCACCGCGCCGAGCGGCGAGTAGCCGCTGGTCAGCCCCTTCGCGCAGGTGATCATGTCGGGCACGTAGTCGTAGCGCTGCGCGCCGAACATGTGCCCGAGCCGCCCGAACGCGCAGATCACCTCGTCGGAGACGAGCAGCACGCCGTACCGGTCGCAGATCTCGCGCACCCGGGCGAAGTAGCCGGCGGGCGGGACGAAGCATCCACCTGCGTTCTGGAGCGGCTCGAGGAACACCGCGGCGACCGTCTCGGGCCCCTCGAACAGGATGGCCTCCTCGATCGCGTCGGTGACCGCGACCATGAACGCGTGCTCGTCGTGCTCGAGCGGGTGACGGAAGCGGTTGGTGTTGGGCACGTGCACCGCGCCCGGGGTGAGCGGCTCGAACGGCTGGCGCATGGCCGGGATGCCGGTGACCGCCAGGGCACCGAGGCTGGTGCCGTGGTAGGCGGTGCGCCGGGCGATGACCTTGTGCCGGTTGGGCTGCCCGGTGGCCCGGAAGTAGGCGCGGGCGAGCTTCCAGGCCGACTCCACCGCCTCGGACCCGCCGCTGGTGAAGAACACGCGGTTCAGGTCACCGGGGGCGAGGTCCGCGACCCGGGCGGCGAGCTCGATCGCGGGCGGGTGCGCGTGGCTCCAGATCGGGAAGTACTCGAGCGTCCCGGCCTGCCGGGCCGCCGCGGCGGCGAGCTCGGGCCGCCCGTGGCCGACCTGCACGGTGAACAGGCCGGAGAGCCCGTCGAGCAGCCGGTGCCCGTGGACGTCCTCGACCCAGCACCCCTCGCCGCGCGCGAGCACGGGGACCGGGTGCGCGCTGTCGAACGTCCCGAGCCGGGAGAAGTGGAGCCAGAGGTGGCGCCGGGCGAGCTGGTCGAGGCGGGCCGGGTCGAGCGCGGCCGGGTCGAGCGCGGCGGATACGTCGGGGGGCGGCAGTGCGGCCATGGCCCCAGGCTAGGCCCAGCGGTCGACCAGCGCCGCCGGATCGGTCACGACGTCGATGCCGTCACGCCGCTCGAGCCAGTCGCGGCTCTCCACGTGCACGGGATCGGTGGGGTCGAAGCGGTTGAGCGCGACGGTCACCGTGCGGTTCGCCAGCGACCCCATGACCAGCCGCACGGAGTGGATCACCCCGAGCGCGGCGTCGGCGACGACCAGGACCGCGTCGGGCCGGAGCACCTGCACCAGGGTCCGGGTGTCGCCGTCGTCGGCGAGGGGCGAGCGCAGGCCCCCGGCCCCCTCGACCAGCCCCACCTCGGTCCCGGGTGGCCACGCGAGCTCGTCGACGAGGTCGGCCACGCGGAACGGGTCGAGGCCGAGGCGGGCCGCCGCGATGGGCGGGGCCATCGGCTCGGCCAGCCAGCGATGGGTGGGGCAGACCGCCTCGGGCCGCTCGCCGGTCGCGGCCGCGAGGACCGAGGCGTCGAGGGCGGCGATGGGGTCGGTCGGCGCGTACGACTGCACCGGCTTGCGCGCCGCCACCGCGACGTCCCGGGCCCGCAGGCCCCGCAGCACCGCGGCCGACCACCAGGTCTTGCCCACCTCGGTGCCGGTCCCGGTGACCACCACGAGCCAGTCGGGCCGGTGCCCGGCGGTCACGGCGCCACCCCCGGGCCGACCGCGGCCGCGGGCGGGACGGCGGGCGGAGTTGCGGGCGGAGTCGCGGGCGGAGTCGGGGGCGCCGTGTCGGCCCGCGGGCCGAACGGCGCGTCGAGGAGCTCGTGCAGCGCCCCGACCAGGGCGTCGACCTGCTCGGGGGAGTGGGCGGCCGAGAGCGCCACCCGCAGTCGGCACGTCCCGGGAGCGACCGTGGGGGGCCGGATCGCGGGAACGAGGAGGCCCCGGGCGAGGAGAGCGTCGGCCACCGCCACCGTGGCGACCTCGTCACCCACCACGACGGGCACGATCGGGGAGGGGTGGCCCGGGCGCACGCGGTCGATGTTGTCCCGCAGGCGGGCCCGGAGCGCGTCGCCCTCGGACGAGCGGACCACGCCGACCGCGGCGAGGGCGGCGGCGGCGTCGGCGGGGGTGGACGCGGTGGTGAAGATGTACGACCGGGCCCGGTTGACGACCAGATCGGTGAACGCGCGCGGTCCGGCGACGAAGCCGCCGAGGCTGGCGAGCGCCTTCGAGAGCGTGCCGACCCGGAGCGCATCGACGCCGTCGATGTCGGGATCGGGGCCGAGCACCGCGTGCGCGTCGTCGAGCACGAGCAGCGCGCCGTGGCGCGTGCACACCTCGGCCAGTGCCTCGACCGGCGCGACGTCGCCGTCCATGGAGAACACGGTGTCGCTGACCACGACGGCCCGCCGTCCGGGAGCCTCGGCGAGGAGGTGGCCCACGTGCTCGGGATCGGCGTGGCGGTACACCGTGACCTCGGCGCGCGACATCCGGCACCCGTCGATGATCGAGGCGTGGTTGAGCGCGTCGGAGCACACGAGCACGTCGGGCCCGCCGAACGTGGTGAGCACCCCGAGGTTCGCGGCGAAGCCGGTGGGGAAGAGCACCGCGGCCTCGGTGCGGCGCCAGTCGGCCAGCGCCCGCTCCAGCTCGGAGTGCACGGGGCGGGAGCCCACGATGAGCCGGGCGGAGCCGGCCCCGGAGCCCCAGCGGTCGAGTGCCGCGTGGGCGGCGGCGATCACCGTCGGATGCCGGGTCAGGCCGAGGTAGTCGTTCGACGCGAACGAGACGACCGGGGTCCCGTCGGGGGCGAGCGTGCCCGTGGGGCCGGCGGCGTCGAGGTCCCGGGGGGCGCGCCAGCGGCCGGCGTCGTGCACCCGGCGGGTCTGGGTCGCGGCCCAGTCGCGCCAGCGGCTCACGGGTGCGCCGCCACCGGGTCGTCGGCCGTCGGCCCGCGGGTTGCGTCTCCGTCGGCCTCGGTTGTTCCGTCGGCGATCGCCTCGGCCAGGACGCGCACGATCTCGTGGATCTCCTCGGAGGTGACGGTGAGCGGGGGCATGAGCACCACCACGTCGCCGAGCGGGCGCAGCAGCACCCCGCGCCGGACCGCGGCGGCGCACACGCGCCGGCCCCAGCGCCGGCCGGGGCCGGGGGGCGCCAGCTCCACCCCGCCCATGAGCCCGTGGAGCCGCACCGCGTGGACCGGGGGCAGCGGCTCGATCCGGTCGGCGAGCAGCGCCTGCAGCTCGGCGGAGCGGGCCCGCACGTTGGCGAGCACGTCCCACGCGTCGATCAGCTCGAGGTGACGCAGCGCGACCGCGGCCGCCAGCGCGTTCCCGCTGTAGGAGTGCCCGTGGTACAGGGTGCGGGGGCCGAGGTCCTCGCCGAGGAACGCGTCGTACACGCGTCCGCTCGCGACCGTGGCCGACATCGCGAGGTAGCCGGCGGTGAGACCCTTGCCGAGGCACAGCAGGTCGGGACGGATGCCGCACTGCTCGGACGCGAAGAGCGTGCCGGTGCGCCCGAATCCGGTGGCGACCTCGTCGCAGATGAGCAGGACGTCGTGCTCGGCGCAGGCCCGGGCGAGGCGGTGGAGATCGGCCGGGTCGGCGAGGTGCATGCCCGCGGCGCCCTGGACGACCGGCTCCACGATCACCGCTGCGAGCTCCGCGGCGTGGGCCGCGACCAGCGCGACCGCGCGGTCGAAGCACTGCGGGTCGGTGAAGCCGGGGGCCCGGACCACGGGGAAGCGCAGCGGGTCGAACAGGTCGGTGCCGAAGCCGCCGTCGCCCACCGACAACGCGCCGATCGTGTCGCCGTGGTAGGCGTCGCCGAAGCCGAGGAAGCGGGTCCGGCCCGCGACCCCGCGGTTGACCCAGTACTGGAATGCGATCTTGAGCGCCTGCTCGACCGCGCTGGCGCCGTCGCCGGCGAACAGCACGTGGGCGTCGTCGACGGGCACGACCCGGGCCAGGGCCTCGGCCAGCTCGACCGTGGTGCGGTTGCCGTTGCCGAGCAGGGTGGTGTGGGCGCCCCGGGCGAGCTGGTCCCGCAGGGCGTCGTCGAGCTCGGGGACGCAGTGGCCGAGGGTGGTGACCCACAACGACGAGATCGCGTCGAGGTATCGCGTGCCCTCGGTGTCGTAGAGGTAGTGGCCGGCGGCCCGGTCGACCACGACCGGGGCGTTGTCGGGGTAGGCGGCCATCTGGGTGAAGCCGTGCCAGACGACGGCGGCGTCGCGCTCGACCCAGGTCCGCTCGTCGGCCATGCGTGCCATGATGCCCGTCCGTGCCCCGGTCCGGCGCGAGCGGGGATCCGGCTGGGAGGAGGGGAGCGCAGGGTGGGGATGCAGGACGCCGCCGCGGTGGTCGGGGTGGGAGCCACCCGGTACTACAAGCGGGGCCAGTCGCTGCCCCAGACCCCCCTGGAGCTGGCCGGGAAGGCCATGCTCGCGGCGCTCGCCGACGCCGGCCTCACCGTCGCCGACGTCGACGGCCTCGCGCTCTACAGCATGGGCCTGGGGGGCGACACCAGCCTGTTCGCCCAGGTGATGGGCATCCCCGAGGTGCGCTTCACCGCCACGCTCACCGGGGGCGGCGGTGGCTCGGCCGGCTCCGTGGGTCTGGCCGCCGCGGCGATCCACGCGGGCATGGCGACCACGGTGGTCAGCCTGATGACGTTGCAGCAGGCGGCCAGCCGGTTCGGCACCTCCTACGCCCCCCGGGGGCGGCCCGGCGCGCAGTACTCGGCGCCGCCGTCACCCGAGAAGGACTTCACCTCGCCGTCGGGGCTCATGGGCCCGGGCCAGATGTTCGCGGTGCTCGCGATGCGCCACATGCACCGGTACGGGACCCGAAGGGAGCACTTCGCCGAGGTCGCCATCTCGACCCGGGCGAACGCGATCCGGCGCGAGACCTCCCTGATGACCGTGCCCCTGACGCTCGACGACTACTTCAACGCGCGCATGATCGCCGAGCCCCTGTGCCTCTACGACTTCTGCCTCGAGTGCGACGGCGCGGTGGCGGTGGTCACGACGTCGCTCGAGCGGGCCCGCGACCTGCGGCACCCCCCGGTGCGCATCCGCGCATCGGCCCACGGGGGGCACGGTCGCTGGGGCCAGGCCATCACCTGGATGAACATGCCCGACGAGTACTTCGCGTCGTCGGGCCATCGGCCGGTGGCCGAGCGGCTGTGGGCGATGGCGGGGATGACCGCAGCCGACGTGGACGTGGCGCTGCTCTACGACCACTTCTCGCCCATGGTGATCCTGCAGCTCGAGGACTACGGGTTCTGCCCGATCGGCGAGGGCGGACCCTTCGTGGCCGAAGGCAACATCCGCCACGGCACCGGCTCCGTCCCGGTCAACACCCATGGCGGCAACCTGTCGGAGGCCTACATCATCGGCATGACCCACGTGAAGGAGGCGGTCGAGCAGCTGCGCGGCACCGCGGTGAACCAGGTCGACGGCGCCGAGGTCGCGCTCGTGACCGGTGGACCGGCCTCCATCCCGACGAGCGCGCTCCTCCTCACCCGATGAGCGTGACCCGACCCCCGATCCGGGACCGGGAGGTGCCCGCATGACCGCCGACGAGCCGATGGCGAAGCTGCCGCCCGCGGAGCTGATCGCCCTCACGCCCGACGTGTTCACCGCCCCGTTCTGGGACGCGGCACGCGACCACCGCCTGGTCGTGCCCCGGTGCACGGCGTGCGGCACCTACCGGTTCCCGCCCAGCGCGTTCTGCTTCCGGTGCCAGGGCCAGGCCGTGGAGTGGGTCGAGCAGTCGGGTCGGGGCGTGTGCTTCAGCTACACGGTGGCCTGGCACCCGCTGCTCCCCGAGGTGCACGAATCGGTGCCGTACATCCCGGCCGTGGTCGAGCTCCCCGACACCGGCGGGGTCCGCCTGATCGCGAACCTGGTCGACGTGCGCCCGTCGGAGGTCCGGATCGGCATGGACCTCGAGCTCGTGTGGCGCGACGTCCATCCGGACGTCACCGTCGCGACCTTCCGGCCCGCGGCCCGGTGACGACGCCCCGCCGGGCGGCGTCGTGGACGCCCGGTCCCGCCCCGCACTAGAACCACGCCCGTGACCGACCCGCCCACCCCGAGCCCGTACAGCGTCCTGCCCGGCGAGGGGCCCTACGCCGCGGCGATCGGATCGGCCCTCATCACGATGGTCGAGCCCCACGAGGGGCACGAGCACGCGTACAACCGCTGGTACGAGGACGACCACTTCAACTCGGGGGCCATGGCGATGCCGTGGATGTTCGCCGGCCGCCGGTGGGTGGCGCCCCGACCCCTCCAGGCGCTGCGCAGCCCGAGCGACTCGGTGATCGCGCGTCCGGTCGAGGCGGGGAAGTACATCACGTGCTACTGGATCACCGCCGGGCGCTACGAGGACCACCTGCGGTGGTCGGTGGCGACCAACCAGCGGCTCCTCCCCGACGGACGCGTGTACCTCGACCGCACCCACGTGTACACGTCGTTCCAGGAGTACCTGGGCGCGGTGTACCGCGACCCGACCGGCCCGCGTGACGTCCACGCGCTCGACCACCCGTACGCGGGTCTGGTGGTCGAGGTGGTGGACGCAGCCGACGACCGGGCCACCCTGGTCGAGTGGCTGCGCACCGGCCCGCTGCCCGAGCGCCTGGCCGGCTCGGCGGCGGCCATGACCCTGCTGTTCGCGCCCTACCCGCTGCCCGCCGACAAGATGGCCTACGTGGAGGACGTCCCCGGGCTCGAGCGCCGGGTCACGCTGCTGACGTTCACCCAGGTCCCGCCGGACGAGACCTGGACCACCTTCGCCGGGCTCGGCGACACGGTGGCGGCGGCCGGGCGGGGGCGGGTCGAGCTGTCGGCCCCCTTCATCCCCACGATCCCCGGCACCGACACCTACGTCGACCAGCTCCGCTGACCCCGATCCGCCACCCCGCCGAGGAGCAGCCCGTGGAGCCGACCGTGGACACGATCACCGGGGCCAAGATCCTGGTCACCGGACCGAACAGCAGCGTGGGGCTCCCGGTCGCGCTCGACCTCGCGGCCCGCAACGAGGTCTGGGGCATCGCCCGGTTCGGGAACGCCGACCTGCGGGCCCGGCTCGAGGCCGGTGGCGTCCACTGCGAGACGGTGGACCTCGCCACCTCCGACTTCACCGGGCTGCCCGACGACTTCGACTTCGTCTGCAACTTCGCAGTGGCCCGCGGCGGCGACGGTGACTGGGACCGTGACCTCGCCGCCAACGGCGAGGCGGTCGGGCTCCTGCTCGCCCGCTGCCGACGGGCGACCGCGTTCCTGCACTGCTCGTCGACCGCGGTCTACCAGCCCGCCGGCGCGCACCCGCTCGCCGAGACCGACTCGCTCGGCGACAACCACCGGGCGATGTTCGCCACCTACAGCATCGCCAAGATCGCGTCGGAGGTGGTGGCCCGCACCGCGTGTCGCCAGTTCGGCATCCCCACCACCGTCGCCCGGCTCAACGTGCCCTACGGCGACCACCTCGGCTGGCCGTGGTTCCACCTGAAGATGATGGAGGCGGGGCTCGCCATCCCCGTCCACCCCGACCGACCCAACCGGTTCAATCCGATCCACGCCGACGACATCGTGCGGCAGGTGCCCCGGCTGCTCGCCGCCGCGTCGGTCCCGGCGACCGTCGTGAACTGGGCCGGTGGGCCGGCGACGGTCGAGGAGTGGTGCGGGCTCATCGCCGAGCTCACCGGGCTCGAGGCCCGGTTCGAGGAGACCGAGCGCACCATCGGCTCGGTCACCACCGACAACACCCGCATG
This sequence comes from uncultured Actinomycetes bacterium, assembly GCA_903899845.1. Taxonomy (GTDB): domain Bacteria; phylum Actinomycetota; class Acidimicrobiia; order IMCC26256; family PALSA-555; genus CAIUKV01. Next base: position 7,416 of record CAIUKV010000280.1, on the reverse strand, counting down.
CACGCGCTGATCGGCCCGGCCGAGGTGGACTGGCGGACCGGCATCACCCGGATGGTCGCCGCGAACCGGTGATCCCGGCCGCACCGGCCGCCCCGGTCGCGCCGGTCGCGCAGGGACGGCAGAGGAACGGCAGAGGAACGGCAGAGGAGGACGGATGCCCGACGACGTGGTGCTGACCGAGGTGCGTGACGGCGTCGCGGTGATCACCTTGAACCGGCCCGACGCCCGCAACGCGATCAACCACGCGCTGGGCGCCCGCCTGCCCGAGGTGGTCGCCGAGCTCGACGCGCGTGACGACGTGGCCGTGATGATCCTGACCGGTGCCGACCCGGCGTTCTGCGCCGGGGCCGACCTCAAGGAGCTGGGGAGCCGCGAGGGCACCGGCGCCGACGCGCTCAGCGTGTACGACGCCGACGGCCGCCTGCCGTACCGCGGTCCGTTCGCCCCCCGCACCAAGCTGCTGATCGGCGCGGTCAACGGCCCCGCGATCACGGGCGGGTTCGAGCTCGCCCTCAACTGCGACTTCCTCGTGGCGTCGGAGCGGGCCCGCTTCGCCGACACCCACGCCCGGGTCGGGATCCTCCCGGGGTGGGGGCTGACGGTGCTGCTGTGCCAGTCGGTCGGGGTGCGCCGGGCCCGCGAGCTCAGCGCCACCGGCAACTACCTCTCGGCCGAGCAGGCGCTCACGTGGGGTCTGGTCAACCACGTGGTGCCGCACGAGGAGCTGCTCCCGTTCACCCGCGGGATCGCCGCGGCGATCGCCGGCAACAACGCCGAGGCGGTCGCCGAGCTGATGCGCTGCTACGAGCGGGTGGTGAACGTGACCGGTGACGAGGCGTGGGACGTCGAGGCCCGGGTCAACTTCGACTGGATCAGCCGCACCTACGACCCGGCCGTGATCGCGGCCCGACGCGACGCGGTGGTCGAGCGGGGCCGGTCGCAGAACCGCGGGTGAGGGCCGACCGCGGCGGCGCTCAGGCCCGGAGCGTCTCGACCGAGGTGGTCGCGGCGTCGAGCACGTCGGGGTCGACGGTCACGCCGGTGCCGGGACCGGTGGGGACGGTGAGCCGCCCGTCGTCGAGCACGAAGGGATCGGTCACGACGTCGCGGGCGTAGTACCGGTCGGACGCCGAGGTGTCGCCGGGCAGGGTGAAGCCCGGCAGCGCCGCGAGCGCGACGTTGGCCGCGCGCCCGATGCCGGTCTCGAGCATCCCGCCGCACCACACCGGCACCGACCGCGCCGTGCACACGTCGTGGACCCGGACCGCCTCGAGGGACCCGCCGACGCGACCGGCCTTGACGTTGACGATCCGGCAGGCGCCGAGGGCGAGCGCGGTCTCCGCGACGCGCGCCGAGGTGATCGACTCGTCGAGGCAGATCGGGGTCGTGACCCGACGGGCCAGCTCGGCGTGCCCGAGCAGGTCGTCCTCGGCCAGCGGCTGCTCGATCATCAGCAGGTCGAAGGGATCGAGGGCGGCGAGGCGGTCGGCGTCGCCGACCGTGTACGCCGCGTTGGCGTCGACCTGCAGGGCGAGGTCGGGGTGGCGTTCCCGGACGGCCCGGACCGGCCCGACGTCGAAGCCGGGCTCGATCTTCAGTTTGACCCGGCGGTAGCCGGCGTCCACGTACGCGTCGACCTGGGCACACAGCTCGTCGAGCGGGAACATCCCGACGGACACGCCGCAGTCGACGGCGGTGCGGGTGGCGCCCAGACGCTCGGCCAGCGACCGGTCCTCGGTCCGCAGCTCGGCGTCGAGCACCGCGAGCTCGAGCGCGGCCTTGGCCATCGGGTGCCCGACGACCGGGGCCAGGAGGGCGCCGAGCCCGGCGGCGGTCACCGTCGGGGCCGCGAGCACCCGGGGCGCGAGGAACTCCCGGACCACCGTCTGGGCGCCCGCGACGTACTCCGCCGAGTAGCCGGGGTCGGGGAACGCCACGCACTCGCCCCAGCCCTCCACGCCGTCGGCGGTGACGCGCACGAGCAGGATGTCGCGGTCGGTGAGGGTCCCGAACGCGGTTCGGAACGGGGCCACGAGCGGCAGCGCGATCCGCCGCAGCTCGACCGCGTCGATCCTCACTGCGGGTCGCCCTCGGCCAGCACCCACCAGCCGTCGCGGGTCGCGCCCACCGCGCGGTAGCCGAGCGCCATCGCCCCGCCGATCGCGTCGCGTGCCGCCCGGCGCCAGGCCCGGGCCGCCGCCGGATCGGTGGCCCGCAGCGCGACGACGTCGGCGGGCACGGCGGCGAGCAGGATCGGGGCGCGCCGGGCGTCGCGCCACACCTCCCCGTCGGCCGAGAGGATCACCTCGGCCCCCGCGGCCGCCAGGATCGCGAGGTCGGGCTCGGGGTGCCCGACCGGACCGGTGAGGTCCCACCGGGCCTCGACCCGGTCGGTGGCGTCGCCCGCGTTCACGGGGTCGGTCATGGTGCCGTACAGGTCGGCGTGGTACACGGCGCCCACCGCGCCGAGCCGGGTCAGGTTGAAGAAGGCGTTGCGCGCGATCAACGGGTCGAAGGTCCAGCGGATCTCGGTGATCCCGCGCGCGAGCGCCCACTCGCGCTGCGCGACCTTGAGTGCCCGCCCGATGCCCCGGTGCTGATGGTCGGGATCGATCCCGGTGGCGTGCGAGTGCACGTGGACGCCGCCGGGGTGGGTGCCCACGAACCCCACCGACACGCCGAGCAGGGCGCCCGGGTCGTGGGCCCGCCCGGCCCGGTAGGCGCCGAGCAGGGGCTCGCCGGCCAGCAGGTAGGCCCGGAACGTGGTGGGGTCCACCAGGCCGCGACCCGGGGGCGTCCCCCAGACCCGGGCGATGCACGCGTTGGCCGCCGCCAGGTCGTCGGGGGCCAGCGCCACGACCTCGACCGTCGCGCCGGTCGCACCCGTCGTGCCGGTCTCGCCCGCTCCCCGGGCGCCGTGCGTCGGGTCGGGAGGCGGGTGCATGGGTGGTGAGGCTACGTTCCGGGGGCGTCCACCGCCCGGGCCGCCCGGGTCGCCCGGGCCGGGCGGGGCGCACGCCCGGACGGGTCCCCGAGGAGGCAGCACCGTGAAGGCCGCGCCGTTCGACCACCACGCACCCGAGACCGTGGCCGAGGCGGCGGCGCTGCTCGCCGAGTTCGGCGACGAGGCCAAGGTGCTGGCCGGGGGCCAGAGCCTCCTGCCCCTGCTCTCCCTGCGTCTCACCCGCTTCGAGCACCTCGTCGACGTGCACCGCGTGGCCGAGCTGCACGGCATCACCCGCACCGACGACGCACTGCGCGTCGGGGCCGCGACCCTGCAGGCCGAGGCCGAGCACGACGCCGTGGTCGCGGCGGCGGTGCCGCTGCTGGCCCGGGCCCTCCCGCACATCGGGCACTTCCAGATCCGCAACCGCGGCACCGTCGGCGGGTCGCTCGCCCACGCCGACCCCGCGTCCGAGCTCCCGACCGTGGCGCTCACCCTCGGCGCCACGTTCGAGGCGGCCAGCGTGCGGGGCACGCGGGAGATCGCGGCCGACGACTTCTTCACCGGGACCTGGTCGACCGCCCTCGCCGAGGACGAGATCCTGGTGGGCACCCGGTTCCCGGTGTGGGCGGGCCGCACCGGGTACGGGTTCGCCGAGGTGGCCCGCCGCCACGGGGACTTCGCGCTCGCCGGCGTCGCCGCCGCGGTCGCGCTCGATGCCGACGACCGGATCACCCGGGTGGCCGTCGGGATGCTCGGGGTGGGGGCCACACCGGTGCGGGCCGGCGCGGCCGAGGCCGCGCTGCTCGGCACGGCGCCCGACGCGGCCGCGGTGACGGAGGCGGCCCGGGCCGGGATGGCTGCGCTCGAGCCCGCCGACGACCTGCACGCCACCGGTGCGTACCGCCGCCGGGTGGGTGCGCACCTGATGGAGACCGCGCTGGGCGCGGCGATCGAGGAGGCCCGTCGTGGCTGAGCACCACATCCGCTGCACCGTCAACGGTCAGGCCCGACGCGGCATCGTCGAGAGCCGGACGACCTTGGCCGACTTCCTGCGCGAGGGCCTCGGGCTCACCGGCACCCACCTCGCCTGCGAGCACGGGGTGTGCGGCGCCTGCACCGTCACCGTCGACGGTCGGGCGATCCGGTCGTGCCTCATGCTCGCGGTGCAGGCCGAGGGGGCGACCGTGACCACGGTCGAGGGCCTCGCCGGGGCCGACGGCACGCTCTCGCCGGTCCAGCAGGCGTTCATGGACGCCCACGGACTGCAGTGCGGCTTCTGCACCCCGGGCTTCGTGATGAGCGTGACCGCGTTCCTCGAGGCGAACCCCGACCCGACCGACAGCGAGATCCGGGAGGGGATCAGCGGCAACCTCTGCCGCTGCACCGGCTACCAGGGCATCGTCGAGGCCGTCCGGCTCGCCGCCACCCGCCTGCGTGCGGCGGAGGTGGGGGCGTGAGCGCCCCGGCGGCGGGTCGCTACGTCGGGCAGGCGGTCCAGCGCAAGGAGGATCCGCGCCTGCTCACCGGCCACGGGCGCTACGTCGACGACATCGTCGTGCCGCAGATGCTGCACGCCGCGTTCGTGCGCTCCGACCTTCCCAGCGCGCGCATCACGGCGATCGACGTGAGCGCCGCGCTCGAGCTCGAGGGCGTGTCGGCGGTGTTCACCGGGGCCGACCTCAACCCCGGCGCCGGCACCATGCAGCCGTCGATGATGGCGGAGAACCCGGCGGCGGTGGTCGCGCCGCTCACGCCGCTCGCCGGTGACGACGTGCGCTTCGTGGGTGACCCGGTGGCGATCGTGATCGCGGAGAGCCGGGCCCTGGCCGAGGACGCCGCCGAGCTCGTCGTGGTCGACTACGAGCCCCGGGACGCGGTCGCCTCGATGGAGGCGGCCCTGGCCGACGGCGCGCCGCTCGTGCACCCGGAGCTCGGCGGCAACGTGGCCTCCGACCTGGCCCTGCCCGAGGACCCCGAGCTCGAGGCGATCTTCGCGTCGGCCGCGCACGTGGTGACCGAGCGGATCGTGCAGCACCGGCACACCCCCACGCCGATGGAGACCCGCGGCGTGGTCGCGTCGTTCGACCCGGTGACCGACCAGCTCGAGGTCTGGCTCTCGACCCAGGGACCGCACGAGGCCCGGCGCACGTTCGCCCGGGTGAGTGGCCTGCCCGAGCGCCACGTCCACGTGCGGATGGGCGACGTCGGCGGTGGGTTCGGCCAGAAGTTCTTCACCCCCCGCGAGGAGCAGACCGTCGTCCTCGCGGCGAAGCGTCTCGGTGCCGCGGTGAAGTGGATCGAGGACCGGCGCGAGAACCTCCTCGCCGCGAACCACGCGCGCAGCGACGTGGCGACCGTCTCGCTCGCGCTCGACGCCGAGGGTCACGTGCTCGCAGCCAAGCTCGACCACCTCGAGGAGGCCGGGGCGTGGCCGGTCGGGGGCACCGGCGGGGTCGGGCCCTTCGTGGCCATGCTCTTCCCCGGCCCCTACCGGATCCCGAGGATCTGGTGGCGCAGCCGGGTGGTGTGGACCAACACGGCGGGCCGGGGTGCGTACCGCGGCCCGTGGATGTTCGAGTCGGTGGCCCGGGAGCAGATGCTCGACGTCGCCGCCCGGGCGACCGGGATCGACCCCCTCGAGCTGCGGCGGCGCAACGTGGTCGGCGACGACGAGCAGCCCTTCACGATGGCCACCGGCATGACGTTCAGCGCCACGACGTCGGCGACGACGTTGGAGCATGCGGCCCGGGTCATCGGCTACGACGACTTCCGGGCCGAGCAGGCCCGGGCCCGGGCCGAGGGCCGGCTGCTCGGCCTCGGCATCGGCCTGTACATCGAGCCCACCTCGACCCCGGCGGCCACCCTCGGCGTCGAGGCGGCGACCGTGCGGGTCGAGTCGGGCGGTGGCGTCACCGTGTTCCTCGGCACCGCGGCCCACGGCCAGAGCATCGAGACCACCATGGCCCAGGTCGTCGCCGAGCACCTCGGCGTGGCCTACGAGGACGTCCGCGTGGTGCAGGGCGACACCGACCGGACCCCGTTCGGCGGCGGGACCGGGGGCAGTCGCACCGCGGTCATCGCGGGCAACGCGACCCGTGAGGCCGCGCTGAAGGTGCGCGAGATGGTGGTCGGGGTCGCCGCGCACCTCCTCGAGGCCGCGCCCGAGGACCTCGAGGTGCACGACGGCGTCGTCGCGGTGCGGGGCACCCCCGTGCGCAACGTGTCGTTGGCGGCGGTGGCCGCGGCCGTGCACAACGCGGGCACCGGCCTCCCTCCCGACGTCCCCCGGTTGCTCGAGGCCACCGGCCGCTACCAGACCTCGAGCCCGACCTGGTCGAACGCGTGCCACATCTGCACCGTCGAGGTGGACCGGATCACCGGGCAGGTCGAGATCCTGCGCTACGTGGTGAGCGAGGACTGCGGTCGCATGCTCAACCCGATGGTGGTGGAGGGTCAGGTCCACGGCGGCGTGGTGCAGGGCATCGGCGGGGTGCTCTACGAGCACTTCGTGTACGACGACGCCGGCAACCCGCTCACCACCACGTTCCTCGACTACCTGGTGCCCACCGCCGCCGAGTCGCCCCGGATCGAGATCGACCACGTGGTCACCGACGGGCCGAACCCCGAGGGCGTGAAGGGGATGGGCGAGGGTGGGGCCATCGGGTCGGTCCCGGCCGTGGTCAACGCGGTGGCCGACGCGCTGGCCCAGGTGGGGGCCACGGTGACCGAGCAGCCGCTCACCCCGGTGCGGGTGGTCGCCGCGCTCGAGGCCGCCGGGGCCTGACCGCCGTGGCCGAGCCCACCCGCGGGCCCGCGGCCCGGTTCTCCGCCCTGCTCGACCTCGCCGCGGTCACGGCGTTCGTGCTCGTCGGCCGGCGCAGCCACGACGGGGGGAGCAGCGTCGCCGACTTCCTGCGCATCTGGTGGCCGTTCGCGGTGGGCCTCGCCGTCGCCGGACCCCTCAGCGGCGCGTGGCGGCGCCCCGACGGGTGGCTCCGGTTCGTGGGGATGGTCCTGGGCACGGTGGCCGTGGGCATGGCCCTGCGGGTCGGCGTGCAGGACCGGGCGCTGGCGTGGTCGTTCGTGATCGTCACCGCGCTCTTCCTGCTCGCGGTGGGCGGGGCCTGGCGGCTGGTCGCGGTCGGGGTGGGGCGTCGCCGCGCGCGACGGTCGGTGGCCGATCCGGCCTGAGCCGACGCCGACGGCGCACCGGGCGCGCCGGGTGCACCGGACCCGGCGGAGGTCACCCGTGCGTCGGGTGGCGCCCCTCGGGGGTGAGGCCGAGCTCGGCGAGCGCGGTACGGATGCGTGCGGCGGCGTCGGCGAGGGCGGTCGGGTCCACGGTGCGCGCGCTGCGCGACAGGTGGAGGTCGTCCTCGCCCCAGATCGCGAGGACGTGCAGGTGGCAGTGCGGCACCTCGAACCCGGCGATCTCCATGCCGACGCGGGGCGGGCGGAACGCGTGCTGG
>CAIUKV010000279.1 GCA_903899845.1 uncultured Actinomycetes bacterium | reverse complement strand
GCTGTGGACCTGGAAGAGCGAGGACCACATCGGCATCGCCGAGAGCATCCCGGCCAAGAGCGTGTTCGCGTTCCTCGACCCGGCCACCGGTGGGCCCGGCCCGAACGTGCTGAACCCGTCCCCGACCACCGCCGACGTCGACCTCGTCCACATCAACTCGGTGGACGTCGACCCCGACACCGGCGACCTGCTGATCTCGATGCGCCACACCGACGCCGTCTACCGGATCTCGAACCCCAAGACCACGAGTGGCGACCTCCTCTGGAAGCTCGGCGGGAACGCGCCCACCTCGGCGAGCACCAAGCACCTCGCGATCGTCGGGGACCCGAGCGGCGGACCGCGGCGCCAGCACGACGCCCGGTTCCACAACGGCAACGTGGTCCTCTACGACGACCAGTCCCCGGACCTCGGCTCCCCGTGCGGACCGCCGGCCCGGGCGGTGGAGTACGCGGTCGATCCCGACGCCGGGGCCACCGGCACCGCCACCCTCGTGTGGCAGTGGGCGAACCCCGACGGGGTGTGCGCCGCAGCCCAGGGCGGGGCCCGCAAGCAGGCTGACGGCTCGGTGGTGATCGCCTGGGGGACCATGGTCGGCATCCCCACGATCAACATGACAGACGTCGAACGGTGGGGCAACATCGCCCTCGAGGTCTTCGTCAACGGGCAGGGCAGCGGCAACGGCGGCTCCAGTTACCGGGTCGTGAAGGTGCCGACGTCCACCTTCCCGATCGCCGACCTGCGCGCCGCAGCCGGGGGCGGGCTCGTCCTCTGACCGGCCGCACCGAGGGTGCGGCGGGGGCCGAGAGCGCGGTGGGGGCTAGTCGTCCTCCGGCAGCAGCGATCCCGGCGGCGACGGGGCCCAGCCGTGGCCGCCCGGCCAGCGCAGGAATCCCGACGCCGCCCAGGTGCCCCCGTCGGCGTGGAGGGTGGTACCGGTGACCGCGCCGGACAGGTCGGAGGCGAGGAACAGCACCACGTCGGCGACCGCCTCCACCGACGGCGGCGCCCCGGCGGGCACGTAGACGGCGTGCGACCGGGCCCGCAGCTCGGCCGACATCGTTCCGGGAGACCGGCGCTCGAGGTCGTCGATCAACGCGCGGAGCCGGGCACTCGGCGTGGTGTCGGACGCGACTGTGTTGACCCGGATGCCCTCCGGCGCGAGCTCCACCGCCAGCGACCGGCTGAAGTTGGTGAGACCGGCCTTCGCCCCGGCGTAGACGGCGTACATCGGTGCGCCGCGGTGGGCCTCGATCGTCGTGAAGCTGATGATGCTGCCGCCGTGACCCTGCGCGCGCATCCGGGCGACCGCGAGGCTGGTGGACCGGATCGCCCAACCGAAGTTGCGGTGGAGCTGCTCGGCCCAGTCGTCGGGGGTGGTCCGGGCGAACCACTGCCGGGTGGCCCCGCCGACCACGTTGACCAGGACGTCGAGGCGACCGAGCTCCCGGTCGATCCCGGCGAAGAAGTCGTCGAGCTGGCCGGGGTCGAGCGCGTCGGCCACCACTGCGTGGACCCGGCGCCCGAGCGCCTCGACCGCGACCCGGGTGTCCGCCACGCCCTCGGGGTCGAGGTCGCAGACCGCCACGTCGACTCCGGCCCGGGCCAGGGCCCGGGTGACCGCGCCCCCGATGCCCAGGCCCCCACCCACCACCGCGGCGACCTTGCCCGCCAGCTTCGCCCGCTCCTCCAGGTACCCCACCCCGTCTCCCGTCGTCCGTTCCGGTGGCCTGCGCACTCTCGCACACGGGGCCTCCCGCCTCGGCTCTGGTCCCCCGATCAGGCGCCCGGCGCGGGCCCCTCGAGCCCGAGGACCTCGAGCCACCGGCGGGCGACCACCCCGACCGAGAGCTCGGCCCGGGCCCGACGCAGGCCGGCCGGGTCGGGAGCGGCGCCGAGGTCGCGCACGGCCGTCACGAGGGCGTCGGGATCGCCCGCCCGGAACACCGCCCCGAGCCCGAAGCGGACGACCTCGGCCGCCGGGGCCGACCGGTCCGAGCACACCACGGGGAGCCCGTGGTCCACCGCGTCGGCGAGCGTCCCCGAGTCCTCCCACCAGTCGGCCTTGAAGCTGAGCACGGCCAACGCCGCCGCGGCGTGCAGGCCCTGCTTCGTGGCCTCGTCCACGTAGCCGTCGACCAGGATCGCCGCGGGTGCCCCCGGTGGCGCGGGCTCGGCCGCGGCCCAGGCCCGGTAGGCCTCGGCCGCCCCCTGCCCGGCGACCACCAGCCGCCAGTCGGGCAGATCGCGGAAGGCTCGCCACACGGTGACCGGGTCCTTGGCCCGGTGGGGCGCCCCGAAGCCCAGCGCCATCCGCACGCCGGGGGCGAGCCCGAGGTCGACGGGCACGGCCGCGGGGTCGTCGGCGGGTGTCGGCGGGACCGGCGCGATGACCCCGATCGGGAGCACCACGGGTGCCGCCCACGGGGCCCGCACGGCCCATGCCTGCCTGCTCGCCTCGGTCAGCGCGGCGATGCGCAGGCACCCCCCGGCCCGTCGCCGCCGGGACTCTCCCCGACGGGCCGCGGCGGCGAGGATCCCCTCGGCCGCGGTCCGCAGCATCCGCCGGGCCCGGCGAGCCCGCCCCGCGCCCGACGGCGACGGCGTCCGCTCCGGTGGGATCGTCGCGTGGACCAGCCAGCGGCCCGGCCCCGCGAGTGCGGCGGTGGTCAGCGCCTCACTCAGGGTCACGACCACGATCCCGTCGGCACCGACCCGTCGGGCGGTCACGCGGGCGGCCGCGACCAGGGCCAGGGTCTGGAGGTGGCGACCGACGAGCCCGAGCCGCGTGCCGAACATCCGGTGCGCCACCGCGTCGAGGCTCCGCGCCGACCACCCGTAGGTCCGCACGTCGAGCGGTGCGAACGCGGGATC
>CAIUKV010000278.1 GCA_903899845.1 uncultured Actinomycetes bacterium | reverse complement strand
GGAGTGATCACTCCCACGGTTTGCCCCCGGATCCCACCCCCGGATCCCCGGTGCCCAGGAGGCCGCCGTGCCCGACCCCGCTCCCGCCGCCCCGTCCGGCGCCCCCGACCGCGCAGCCTCCGGCGTGTCGGCGCCCCCCACCCCGATCGTGCTCGACGCCGACGGCAACCGCCGCGAGATCCGCCCCGCCCTGCCCTGGACCGCGGGCAGCGACCGGGCCTGGTCCGACATCCGCTACGAGACCGCGGTCGCCGGCCCCGACACCGGGACGGCCAAGATCGCCAAGATCACCATCGCCCGGCCCGAGGTCCGCAACGCGTTCCGACCCACCACGCTGTTCGAGCTCATGGCCGCGTTCGAGCTGGCCCGCGACGACCCCCAGGTCGGGGCGATCATCCTCACCGGCGAGGGGCCCGAGGCGTTCTGCTCCGGCGGCGACCAGCGGATCCGCGGTGACGACGGCTACGTCGGTCCCGACGGCATCGGTCGCCTCAACGTGCTCGACCTCCAGATCCAGATCCGGCGCCTGCCCAAGCCGGTGGTGGCGATGGTCGCCGGGTACGCGATCGGGGGCGGCCACATCCTCCACATCGTCTGCGACCTCACCGTCGCCGCCGACAACGGCCGCTTCGGTCAGACCGGTCCACGCGTCGGCTCCTTCGACGGAGGGTACGGGTCGGGCCTCCTCGCCCGCTCGGTCGGCCAGAAGAAGGCCCGCGAGATCTGGTTCCTGTGCCGCCAGTACGGCGCGCAGGAGGCGCTCGACATGGGCCTGATCAACACGGTGGTCCCGCTCGAGTCGCTCGAGGAGGAGACCGTCGACTGGTGCCGACGGATGCTCACGCACAGCCCGCTCGCGCTGCGCATGATCAAGGCGTCGTGCAACGCCGCCGACGACGGTCTCGCCGGGATCCAGCAGCTCGCCGGTGACGCGACCCTCCTCTACTACATGACCGAGGAGGCCCAGGAGGGCAAGAACGCCTACCTGGAGAAGCGTCGCCCCGAGTTCGACCGCTTCCCGCACCGGCCCTGACCGGGCGGTCGCGTCCGGTGCCCACGTCGTCCCCGCCGCCGGCGGCCCCGCGCCCGAGCGGGCTCGGGATCTGGATCGCGGGGGCACGCCCGCGCACGCTCCCGGTCTCGGCCGCCCCGGTCGTCGTCGGCACCGCGGCCGCGTACTTCGCGGCCGGGTCGTTGATCTGGTGGCGGGCCGGTGCCGCCCTGGTCGTGGCCCTCGCCCTGCAGGTCGCGGTCAACTACGCCAACGACTACTCCGACGGGATCCGCGGCACCGACGACCAGCGTCGGGGCCCGGTCCGGCTCGTCGCCTCGGGCCTGGCGTCGCCCCGGGCGGTGCGCACGGCGGCGCTGCTCGCGTGCCTGGTGGCCGCCGCGGCCGGGTTCGCGCTCGCTGCCGCGGTCGACTGGGAGCTGCTCCTCGTGGGCGTGGTGGCCATCGCCGCGGCCTGGGGCTACACCGGCGGGCCCCGGCCCTACGGCTACGCCGGCTTCGGCGAGCTCATGGTGTTCGTGTTCTTCGGGATCGTCGCGACCTGCGGCTCGCAGTACGTGCAGATCGCGACGGTCACCGGCACCGCCTGGTGGGGCTCGTTCGTCGTCGGGTTGCCCACGGTGGCGGTCCTGCTGGCCAACAACATCCGTGACATCCCCACCGACGCCGTGAGCGGGAAGCGCACGCTCGCCGTGCGCATCGGCCCGGTCCGGGCCCGCCAGGCGTTCGGCTTCTGCATCGCCGGGGCGTTCCTCGCGCTCGCCCTCGTCTGCCTCGACGCCCCGTGGGCGCTGCTCGGCTACCTGTCGGTGCCGCTGGCGATCGCGCCGGTCCACCTGGTCTGCTCGCGCGACGACCCTCCGTCGTTGATCGCCGGGCTCGTGGGCACGGTGCGGTTCACGGTCGTGCTCGCCGCCCTGACCGCGATCGGGATCGTGGTCTCGTGAGCCGGGCGTCAGCCGTCGGTCAGCAGCGCAGCGAGCGCGTCGGGTCGCTCGAGGTGCAGCGCGTGCCCGGCACCGGGGACGACCACCGTGCGGGCGTGACCGCCGATCGCGGCGGCCATGGCCTCGGCGAGCTCGCGGTACTTCCGGTCGTAGGCCCCGGTCACGAGGAGCACCGGCATCGTGAGTGTGCCGAGCCGGTCCCAGTACGACGGCTGCACTCCCTGGCCGAGGGCCCGGAGCTGGTGGGTGACCCGCTCCACCGAGTTGCCCCGGCGGCGGGCGTCGAGGCCCGCCTGCTCGCGGGGCAGCGACGCGAAGAGCGGCTGGTCGAGCCAGCGCTCGAGGAACGGGTCGAGCCCGTCGCGCTCGACGTCGTGCGCGAGCTGGTCGTCGGCGGCCCGGCGGGCGGCCCGCTCGCGCGGGTCGCGGATCCCGGGCGACGCGCTCACCAGCACCAGCGACTCCACCAGGTCGGGACGCTCCAGCGCGAGTGCGAGGCAGAGCCGCCCGCCCATCGAGTAGCCCACGTAGCGCGCCGGGCCGCCCCGGGCCCCGATCACCGCCGCGGTCGTCTCGAAGTCGAGGGCCTCGGGCACCTCCACGGGGAGGGCGTCGGCTCCCGGCCCGAGGGCGTCGAGCACGGGGTCCCAGGAGTCGGCGGTCTGGGTGAACCCGTGGACGAGGATCGTGCGCACCCCGGCATGATCGCAGGGTCGGCCGCCGATCCGGTGGTGCGGGCCCGGTGAGCCGCGACGCCCACACCGCCTTCTCCCGGGCCGTCGTCGACGAGTGGGTCCGCGGGGGGGTGGCCCACGCCTGCGTCGCCCCCGGCTCCCGCTCGACGCCGATGGCCCACGCCCTGGCCGTCGACGGGCGCATCGCCGTCCACGTGTTCCTCGACGAGCGATCGGCCGCGTTCGCCGCCCTCGGGATCGGCCGGGCCACCGGTCGCCCGGCGGTGGTGCTGTGCACCTCGGGCACGGCGGCGGCGAACTTCCACCCGGCCGTCGCCGAGGCCGACCTCGGTCGGGTGCCGCTGGTCGTCGCCACCGCCGACCGTCCACCCGAGCTGTGGGGCGTCGGCGCACCCCAGACCATGGGCCAGACCCGGCTCTACGGCGACGCGGTCCGCGAGTTCGTCGATCTCGGTCCGCCGGTCGACGAGCCCGACGCCGGCGCCGTGTGGCGGGCCACCGCCGCCCGCACCGTCATCGTGGCCACCGGGCCCCCGGCCGGCCCGGTGCACTGGAACCTGCCGTTCCGGGAGCCGCTCGTGCCCACCGGCGACCCGCTGGTCGACGCTCCGGGTCGGCCCGACGGCGCCCCCTGGACCCGGGTGGGTCGGACCGTGCGGGTGGCCGACCGGGAGGTGGTGGCCCGGGTCGCCGCGCGGGTGCGGGCCCACCCCCGGGGCGTGATCGTGGCCGGATGGGGATCGGGGGCCGACCCCGACCTGGTGGCCCGGGTCGCCGACCTCGCCGCCTGGCCGGTGCTCGCCGACGGGGTCTCGGGCCTCCGCTCGGGGCCGTTCACCGTCTCGACCTACGACCCGCTGCTGCGGGTGCCCGCGTTCGCGGCGTCCCACCGGCCCGAGGTCGTGCTGCGCCTCGGCGCGCCCACCACCGGGCGCGTCCTCGGCGAGCACCTGCGCGGCGTCCCCCAGATCGTGCTCGACCCCGCCGACACCTGGGCCGACCCGCCGCGTGCCGCCGTCGAACGGGTGGCCGGCGACGCCGACGGGTTCCTGCGGGCGCTGGCGGTGTCGCTCCAGGGCGGCCGGGCCGACCGTGAGTGGCTCGACGACTGGCTCGGCGCCGAGGTCGTGGCCCGCGCCGCCGTCGACGCCCACCTCGACGGGTGCACCGAGCCGTTCGAGGGGCGCATCGCGCGCGACGTCGCCGACGCCGTGCCCGACGGCGGCGCGCTGGTGGTCGCGTCGAGCATGCCGATCCGCGACGTCGAGTCGTTCGCCCGGCTCCGGAGCGGGATCGCGGTGCACGCGAACCGGGGCGTCAACGGCATCGACGGGTTCGTTTCGACCGCGATCGGCGTCGCGCTCGGGTCGGGTGCGCCGACGGTCGCGCTGCTCGGCGATCTCTGCTTCCTCCACGACGCCAACGGACTGCTCGGCGCCGCGCGACGCGGGATCGACTGCACGTTCGTGGTGGTCGACAACGACGGCGGCGGGATCTTCTCGTTCCTGCCCCAGGCCGAGGCGATGCCGGAGGAGTTCGAGACCCTCTTCGGCACCCCCCAGGGCGTGGACCTCGCGGCGTTGGCGGCGGTGCACGGCGTCACCGTGATCGACGACGCCTCCGTCGACGCGCTCCCGGATCTGGTGGCGGGCGTCACCGGGGGTGGCGTGCGCCTGATCCGCATCCGGACCGACCGCGCCGCCAACGTGGCGCTGCACCGGGCGACCTGGGCGGCCGCCGCCGCCGCCCTCTGACCCCCGGCCCCGACGTCGCCCCCGCCCTCGACGGCGCCCCCGCCCCCGACGGCGCCCCCGCCCTCCGAGCATGTGACGCTGGACCACGAAATGCGTGGTCCAGCGTCACATGCTCGTGAGAGGAGGGACGGAGAGGCCCCGGTCGGTCAGCGCGCGGACGGTGTCGCGGACGAGCTGGGCGTCGGTGGTCCGTGAGGTGACGTAGACCAGGAGCCACCCCGACGTCCGGAGCAGGCGGTCGCGTTCGTAGCGGTCGTCGAACGCGGTGCGGCCGGTGTGGAACTCGAATCCCTCGTACTCGAGCGCGACGAGCTGATCGGGGTACGCGGCGTCGATCCGGAACGTCCGTCCCTCGATGCGAACCCGGTGCTGCTGGACCGGCGCGGGGAGCCCGGCGCCGATCAGGACGCGGACCATCCGCACCTCGGGGTCACTCCCGCCCGGATGGAAGGAGGGGCTGCGCTCGGCAAGCAGGGTTCGCATCACGGTGCTCCGACGACGGCCCCGGGTGGCCAGATCGGCGTACACGGAGCGGAGCCGCCCGAGCGTGACGAGCTTGCGCCGCAAGGCGTCGTCGAGGGCCCGCCCGATCTGGTTCGGCCAGCAGCACGCGGTGAGGTCGCAGAGGGTCCGCGCCACCGAGGTGACGGGGATCGACCGCCGCCGCTGGACGTGGATCCCGTCGAGGGTCCCGCTGTCATGGACTCGCACGTCACGGAGTCGCACCCGACGTCGGGTCGGGGTCGTGATCTCGACCGGCGGCGTCTCCCAGAACCCGGCCAGACCCCAGAGGTGCGCTGCGGCTCGGAAGGACGCCACCGCGCCGTCCCCGGCCGCCAGGACCGCGGCCATGAGCGCCGGCTCCCAGCCGTCGGGCGCGCCGCCGACCCGGTAGACCTCGGGCTGGACGCGCACCAGGTGCCCCTGGGCGACCAGGCGGTCGAGCTGGCGGGGCGTGTGCGAGGTGAGGACCTGGGTCCGGTGGACGAGGCCGTGTTGCCGACGGGCGTGCCCGGCGATGGGGGCGTAGCCGGGCGGGACCGAGTCGGGCACCCGCCCGCCGACACCCCGTCCCCCCGCCGTGACCCCCTCCGTGCCGTCCGTGAGCATGTGACGCTGGACCACGAAATACGTGGTCCAGCGTCACATGCTCGGACGGCGGGGACAGGCGGGGCGGGGCGGGGCCAGGCGGGGCGGGGCCAGGCGGGGCGGGCTCAGGGGACGACGAGGGCGCGGAGCATGGGCTCGAACTTCGCCACCGTCTCGGCCCATTCCGACTCGGGGTCGGACCCGGCCACGATCCCGGCGCCGGCCCGCAGCAGCGCCCGGGTGCCGTCGAGCTGGGCGCCCCGCAGGGCCACCGCGAAGGCGCCGTCACCCCGGGCGTCGACCCAGCCGACCGGGCCGGCGTATGGCCCGCGGTCGAACGGCTCGAGCCGACGGATGGCCTCGAGCGCGGCGTCGGTGGGCGTGCCGCCGACCGCCGGCGACGGGTGCAGGAGCCGGGCGAGGTCGAGGGCGCTCGGCGCGTCGGCACCGCCACCCGCGGCGAGCGTGCCGCCGATCGGGGTGACGAGGTGGGCGAGGCTGCCGAAGTGCTCGACCACCGGCGCGTCGGGCACGTCGATGGCGGCGGCCACGGGGCCGAGGGCGGCGCGCACGGCGTCGACGACGAAGCGGTGCTCGCGAGCGTCCTTGCCCGATGCGCTCAGACGGGCCGCGACCTCGGCGGCCGCCGAGCCCGGTGCGGTGCCCGCCATCGGGCGCGACTCGAAGTGCGATCCGGTGCGCCGCACCAGGAGCTCGGGGGTCGCGCCCACGAACCCGCCGTCGGCGTAGAGGATGCAGCCGGGCTGCTGGTTGCGCAGGCGGCGCAGCACGGCCCGCGGGTCGAAGGGCGTGTCGGCCTCGACCAGCACCTCGCGGGCCAGCACGACCTTGTCGTAGCGACCGGTCCGGATCTCGGTGAGCGCGGTCGCGACGGCCTGCTCCCACCACTCGCGCGCTTCCACCGCCTGCACGGCGTAGCGGCTCGCACGCGGTCGCAACGCGGGCACCGGCTCGAGCGGCGGCCCGATGTGGGTGATCCACCCGGAGCCGTCGGCGTCGCGCCCGACGATGCGGGCCGGGATGGTGAGGACTGCGTCGGCGTCACGGTCGAAGGGCAGGGCCCCCACTGCGACCGGGCCGGTACCGGGCCGGTCGACCTCGTCGTCGGTGACGACGGCGGCGAGCGCCTCGGCCACCCGCGCGACGGGGACCCGCGCCGCGACCCCGCCGGTGGCGATGCCGGCACCCTGCTCGCTCCAGACGAAGCCGTCGGGCCCGAGCGCGTCGATCAGGTCGTCGACCCGGTCGTCGACGGCGTCGAGGGCTCGGGTGACGGCACGCAGCCCGTGCGCACCGGCAGTGGAGGCGACGACACCGTGTTCGCTCATACCCGGGTTCCCGTCAGCAACTGGACCGATCCGCCGGTGAACGTGCGACGGTCGGAGCCGCCGAACCCGGCGTCGTGCATCGCCTGGAGCAACACCGCCGGACCCGGCAGGTATGCCGTGGACCGGGGGAGGTACGAGTAGGCGTCGCGGTCACCGGCCAGGGCCCGACCGATCAGCGGCACCGCTCCCCGGAACCACACGGCGTTGCCCACCCGCATGATCCGGCGCTCGGGGACGGCGGCGTCGAGCGCGGCGAGGCGCCCGCCGGGCCGCAGCACCCGGGCGCACTCGGCGAGCACCACGGGCAGGTCGACGAAGTTGCGCAGGGCGAACCCGCAGAGCACGCCGTCGATGGAGCCGTCCGGGAACGGCATCCTGGCGGCGTCGCCCCGCACGAGGGGCGCCGCCGTGCGGGCGCAGCGCAGCATCCCCTCGGAGAAGTCGAGGCCGACGGCCCGGTACCCGTACCCCTCGAGGTCGCGGCAGAGGTCGGCGGTCCCGCAGGCGAGGTCGAGCACGAGGGAGCCGAGCGGCAGCCCGAGGGACTCGACCGCGTGGCGCCGCCACCGTCGGTCCTGCCCGAGCGAGATGACCCGGTTCATGCGCTCGTAGCCGGGCGCGAGCCGGTCGAACATCGCCTGCACCGCGCGGTGCTTGGCCGCGCCCTCGGGGAGGGCGCCGTCGGGGCCGAGGACCCGGTCGGTGGTCATCGCCCGGCCCTCACGCCGCACCCCAGCCGGGCTCGGCCCGGGCCGCGGCGAGCTCGGTGGGCTCGCCGACCTGCTCGAGGTGCGCCTGGGCGACCTCGAGGAGCACCCGCCGGAAGTGCGCCGCGACGAGCGTGGTCACGGTGGGCAGCAGCGTGCGGAACGCGGCGACCAGGCGCTCGGCCCGCTCGTCGTCACCGAGGTCCTCGGCCCGCAGCGGCACGCGCACGTGCTCGTCGAACAGCCGCACCGCGTCCTCCGCGATCGCGTGGGTGGCCGCGTCGTGGCGCCCGGCCAGCGACAGCAGCTCGTGCAGGGGGAAGCCGGCCTCGAGCAGCGCGAGCCCGCCCCGCACGAGGTCGATGTCGCTCGGGGCGAAGCGCTCCTCGCCGTCGACGGTGCGCGGCACGAGGATCCCGGCCTGGACGACCGCCCCGAGCAGGGGGGCGGGGACCCCGGCCCCGGTGGCGACCTCGTCGAGCGTGAGGAGCACGCCCCCGTCGCCGGGATCGTCGGTGCCCGCGGCCGCGGTGGCGACGGCGGCGGCCACCGCGGCGTCGGCGGCGTCGAGCTCACCGTCGAGGAGCCGGCGGATGACCGCGAGCGAGAAGCCCCGCTGCTGGAGGTCGCGGATGCGGGCCAGGCGGTCGGCGTGCTCGTCGCCGTACCAGGCGATCCGGCCCCGGCGGACCGGCGGGGGGAGCAGGCGGCGCTTCTGGTAGAAGCGGACGGTGTCGACGGAGACGTCGGCCGCCCGGGCGAGGTCCTCCACCCGCAGCGTCGCCGTCTCCATGACCCCGCATTCTAGGAGTGCTCACTCCCAGGGTTGACACGCGGCGGCCCGGGGTCGGCCCAGACCGGGGCCCGCTTCTCCACGAAGGCCCGGGCGCCCTCGATCCCGTCGGGGGAGGCGGCCACCTCCCGCAGCACGTCCCGGTTGAGGGCCCAGCCCCCGGCCCGGTCGGTGTCGGCGGCCCCGAGGACCAGGCGCCGGGCCCCCCGGACCGCGGCGGGGCTGTTGGCCACGATGCGGTCGGCCAGGGCGAGGGCCTCGTCGAGCACCCGGTCGGCCGGCACCACCCGGTTCACGAGGCCGAGCGCGGCGGCCCGGGCGGCGGGGACGGGGTCGCCGAGCATCGCGAGCTCGAGCGCCACCGCGAGGGGCACCCGCTGGGCGAGCCGCACCGGTCCGCCCGCTGCGGCGAGGAGCCCGCGCTGCACCTCGGGGAGGCCGAACACCGCGGTGTCGGCCGCGACGACGAGGTCGCACGCGAGCGCGATCTCGAACCCGCCCGCGAGCGCAGCGCCGTTCACCGCCGCGATCAGCGGCACGCGCAGCTCGCGCGAGGTGATCCCGGCGAACCCGCCGCGCGCGGTGATGATCGCGCCGCCCTGCCCGGCCGCGATCACCTTGAGGTCGGCGCCAGCGCAGAACACCGGTCCGGTCCCGGTGACGACCACGCACCACACGCCCGGGTCGGCCTCGACCTCGTCGAGCGCGGCCTCGATCGCCCGGGAGGTGTCGGGATCGATCGCGTTGCGGGCCTCGGGTCGGTCGAGCCGCAGGATCTCGACCTTGCCCCGGCGCTCACGGTGCAACGTCATCGTGCCTCCTCGCTGGTGGGTTCGTCGGCGGGATCGTTCGCCGGGATGGTCGTGCGGTCGTTCGTCGGGGTGCTCACGGGGTCGGCGACGGGGTCCGGGTCGGGTCCGCCGGACCCGGTGGCGGCCGTGAGCAGCTCCACCGCCTCGGGCGGACCCATGAGTCGGTCGCTCCCCGGCCGTAGGAGCCGCTGACCGACGATCCCGAGCGCGAGCAGCGCGGCGGCCACGGTGGTGGTGGTCCGCAGCCCGACCGAGTCGGCGATCCGTCCCTGCACGACCGCGCCGATCGGGTAGAGGGTGCCGAGGATCAGCATGTTGACGCTCATCACCCGGCCCCGCATCTCGGTCGGGGCCCGCAGCTGCGCGACGGTGT
>CAIUKV010000277.1 GCA_903899845.1 uncultured Actinomycetes bacterium | reverse complement strand
GGGAGCGACCTCGCCGGCATCCAGAGCAAGGCCGTGCGCGACGAGGCGTCCGGAGGCTGGCGCCTGTCGGGCCAGAAGACCTGGACGACCCGGGGCGCGTTCTGCACCCACCTCTTCGGGCTGTTCCGCTCCGACCCCACTGCCGAGCGCCACCGCGGCCTCACCTACTTCCTCGTGCCCCTCGACGCCGACGGGGTCACCGTGCGCGGCTTCGGTCGCCTCGACGGCGACGAGGGCTTCGCCGAGGTGTTCCTCGACGACGTGTTCGTGCCCGATGACGCCGTGCTCGGTGGCGTGCACCAGGGCTGGTCGGTGGCCATGGCCACCGCGAGCGTGGAGCGAGGCCTCACCCTGCGCAGCCCGGGACGGTTCATGGCCGCGGCCGACCGGCTCACTGCGCTCTACCGGGACCGGGCCGACGAGGCCGACGCCGCCGACCCGACGCTGCGCGACCGGGTGGTCCGGGCCTGGATCGACGCCGAGGCCTACCGCTGGCAGACCTTCGCCACCGTGACCCGCCTCACCGAGGGCGAGGACGTCGGCTCGGAGCCGTCGATGACCAAGGTGTTCTGGTCCGAGCTCGACGTGCGCATCCACGAAGCCGCGCTCGGCCTGCTCGGCCCGCACGCCGAGCTCGGTGACAACGCGTGGATGAAGGGCTACCAGTTCGCGCTCTCGGGCCCGATCTACGCGGGCACCAACGAGATCCAGCGCAACGTCATCGCCGAGCGCGTGCTCGGCCTCCCGCGGCGCTGACTGGGGACGCGGTGCGCTTCGCCTTCACCGACGACCAGATCGCCTTCCGCGACGCCGTACGCGACCTCCTCGCGAACGAGTGCCCGCCGGCGGTGGTGCGGGCGGCCTGGGAGAACGCCGACGGCCGCAGCGGTGCCGCGTGGGGCGCGCTCGCCGAGATGGGGGTGCTGGGTGCGGCGGCGCCCGAGTCGGTCGGGGGCCTCGGCCTCTCCGTGCTCGACCTCGTGCTCATCACCGAGGAGACCGGCTACGCGGCCCTGCCCGAGCCGTTCGTGGAGCACGCGCTCGTGGCGGTGCCCGCCCTGCCCGACCCGACGGCGGCCGCGGCCGGGACCGAGGTCGTCACCGCCGCGCTCGGCGGCGCCCCGGTCGCGCCCTACGCCGCCACCGCCGACGCCGTGCTCACCGAGGAGGACGACGCCCTGGTGCTCGTGTCCCGGGCCGACCTGCGGGTGGAGCCCGAGCCCGGCGTCGACGGCTCGCGCCGTCCGGGCTGGATCTCCTGGGACGCCGCGGCAACCCTCGGCGACGCCGGCGCACGCGCCGCCGCGCTCGACCGGGGGGCGCTCGGTGCCGCCGCGCAGCTGGTCGGCCTGACCCGGCGCATGCTCGACCTCACCGTCGCCTACGTGCAGGACCGCAACCAGTTCGGGGCACCCATCGGCAGCTTCCAGGCGGTCAAGCACCGCCTCGCCGATGCCCGCACCGCGCTCGAGTTCGCCCGGCCGCTGGTGTACCGCGCCGCGTGGTCGGTGTCGGTCGGCGACCCCGACGCGCCCGTCCACGTGTCGATGGCCAAGGCGCTCGCCTCCGACGCCGCCACCCTCACCGCCCAGCAGACGCTGTGGTGCCACGGCGCCATGGGCTACTCGTTCGAGTACGACCTCCACCTGTTCATGAAGCGGGCCTGGGTCCTGGCCGCGGCCTGGGGCGACGCCGCCGCGCACCGGGCCCGGGTCGGCCGCGCCGTCCTGTGATCCGCTCGACCCGCTCGACCCGCTCGACCCGCTCGACCCGCCCGACCCCCCCGACCCGCCCGACCCGCTGACGCCGTCCGGCGTCGTCCCGAAGGGAGCCACCATGGCCGAGGCCTACATCGTCGACGCACTGCGCACCCCCGTGGGGAAGCGGGGCGGGGGGCTGTCGGCGGTCCACCCGGCCGATCTCGGGGCCCATGTGCTCGAGGCCATCGTCACCCGCAACGATCTCGACCCGCTCGCGGTCGACGACGTCGTGTTCGGCTGCCTCGACGCCATCGGGCCGCAGGCGGGCGACATCGCCCGGACCTGCTGGCTCGCCGCCGGGCTCCCCGAGGCCGTGCCGGGCACGACCGTCGACCGCCAGTGCGGGTCGTCGCAGCAGGCCCTGCACTTCGCGGCCCAGGGCGTGATGAGCGGCACCCAGGACGTGGTGATCGCCGGGGGCGTGCAGAACATGAGCATGATCCCGATCTCGGCGGCCATGACCGTGGCCGAGCCGCTCGGCTTCACCGACCCGTTCTCGGGCTCCACCGGCTGGGTCGCCCGCTACGGCACCCAGGAGATCTCGCAGTTCCGAGCCGCCGAGATGATCGCCGAGCGGTGGGGCATCACCCGGGAGGACATGGAGCGCTTCGCGCTGGAGAGCCACGAGCGGGCGCTGCGGGCCATCGACGAGGACCGCTTCGCCCGCGAGATCGTGCCGTTCGGCGACGTGGCCGTCGACGAGGGGCCGCGCCGGGGCACCTCGCTCGAGAAGATGGCCCAGCTCGCCCCGCTGGTGGAGGGCGGCCGCATCACCGCCGCGGTCTCGTCGCAGATCTCGGACGGTGCCTCGGCCCTCCTCGTCATGTCGGAGCAGGCCGTACGCGACCACGGCGTCACGCCCCGGGCCCGCATCCACCACCTCAGCGTGCGGGGCGACGACCCCGTGATGATGCTCACCGCGCCGATCCCGGCCACTGCGCACGCGCTGGCCAAGGCGGGCATGTCGCTCGACGACATCGACCTCGTCGAGATCAACGAGGCGTTCGCGTCGGTGGTGCTGGCCTGGCAGCGCGAGACCGGTGCCGACCTCGCCAACGTCAACGTCAACGGCGGGGCCATCGCGCTCGGCCACCCGCTCGGTGCGACCGGTGGCCGTCTCATGACGACGCTGCTCCACGAGCTCGAGCGCACCGGCGGGCGCTACGGGATGCAGACGATGTGCGAGGGTGGCGGTCAGGCCAACGTGACCCTGATCGAGCGGCTCTGATGCGGGCGCGCCACGTCGAGGTCGTCCGCGACGGGCCCTTCGCCTGGATCTGGATGGACCGGCCCGAGCGGCGCAACGCGCTGTCGCTCGAGCACCTCCAGGACCTGCTCGACGCCGTCCGCGCGGTGGGGGAGTCCGACGCCCGCGGGGTGGTCCTGGGTGGCCGGGGCCCGGTGTTCTCGGCCGGCCACGACTTCGCCGACGTCGTCGACGCCGACTACCCGGACGTGCGCACCCTGCTCGAGACCTGCACCGAGCTGTGCGAGACCATGCTCGTCATCCCCCAGCCGGTCGTGGCCCGGGTCCACGGTCTCGCCACCGCTGCCGGGTGCCAGCTCGTGGCCACCGCCGACCTCGCGGTGGCGGCCGAGTCGGCCGCGTTCGCGGTGCCGGGGGGCAGCGGGGGCTGGTTCTGCCACACGCC
>CAIUKV010000276.1 GCA_903899845.1 uncultured Actinomycetes bacterium | reverse complement strand
TCCCCCTTCGTGGCCCGGTTCCTCGGCTACAACGTCACCACGGCGTTCGGGGCCCCGGTCGCGGTCCGGCCCGACGGCCTGGTCTGGAGCGCCGCCCCCGGCCCCACCGGTCCCGGCACCGTCGCGGTGACGGTGGTCGACCGCACGTTCCGCCGGGACCACTTCCGGATCCGGGTCGCCACCACGACCGGCGAGACCCTCGACGTGGCCGTCCGGGACGCCGGGTCCCGCGCGGCTCCGGCACCGGGCACCCCGGGGACCCTCGCCCTGGCACCGGGCGCCGCCGTGGCCCTGCCCTGACCCGGATCCGCACCGGATCCGCACCGGGTCCGCACCGGATCTGCACCGAATCTCCACACCTCCGAGGAGACTCCCCCCGGGGGGTTCCCTAGCATGAACCCCGGTGTCATCCGTGTCCGCCCCGCCCACCGTGCTCGTCATCGAGGACGAGCAGACGATCGCCCAGGCGGTCGCCGCCCGCCTCCGCAGCGAGGGCTTCGCGGTCGAGGTCGCGACCGACGGCGAGGCGGGGGTCGAGGCCCACGACCGCCTGCGCCCGGACCTGGTCGTGCTCGACCTCATGCTCCCCGGGCTCGACGGGCTCGAGGTCTGCCGCCGCATCCAGCGCGACCACCCCGTGCCCGTGCTCGTGCTCACCGCCCGCGACACCGAGGACGACCTCGTCACCGGCCTCGCGGCCGGCGCCGACGACTACCTGACCAAGCCGTTCAGCGGCCGCGAGCTCGTGGCCCGGATCCGGGCCCTGCTGCGCCGGGCCGATCGGGCCGCCGCAGGGTCGACGGCCACGGGCGCACCGACGACCCTGGCCGTCGCCGACCTGCGGATCGATGTCGGGGCCCGCACGGTCGAGCGGGCCGGCGTCACCGTGCACCTGACCCCGACCGAGTTCGACCTCCTCGTCTTCCTCGTCCGGCGACCCGGGCAGGTCTTCACCCGGGCCCAGCTGCTCACCGACGTCTGGGGCTACCGCGACGGCTCCGGGGCCCGCACCGTGGACTCCCACGTCCGGGCCCTGCGGGCGAAGCTCGGCCCCGACGCCGTGCGCACCGTCCACGGCGTGGGCTACGGCCTCGGGGCCACGGTGGCCGCCACCGGGAGCGCGGCGTGAGCCCCCGACGGCGACGCCTCACCGGTCGCGACGTGCGGGCCCAGATCGGCGACCTCCACGTCGGCGACGTCCACGTGCGGGACCTCGACCTGCACCGGCCCCTCAGCCCGCTGCCGTCGATCAAGCTCAAGCTCGCCCTCGTGATCGCGGCGGCCGTGGGCGCGACCGTGTTCGTGTTCTGGGTCGGCATCCGCCTCGGCGCGTGGCCGTCGGTCGCCGGGGTGCTGGCCGCGCTGGTCGCCATGGCCCTGGTGTGGTTCCTCTCCCGGGGCATGACCTCGCCGCTGCGCGAGATGGCCACGGCCGCCGACGCGATGGCCCGGGGCGACTACTCGCAGCGCGTCACCGACACCTCGCGCGACGAGGTCGGGGCCCTGGCCCGCGCCTTCAACGCGATGGCCGCCGAGCTGGCCGAGACCGACCGGCAGCGCAAGGCGCTGGTCGCCAACGTGTCCCACGAGCTGCGCACCCCGATCGCCGCCCTGCAGGCCCAGCTCGAGAACCTGGTCGACGGCGTCGCCCAGCCCGACCCGGCCACGTTCCGGGTCATGCTGGCCCAGACCGAGCGGCTCGGTCGGCTGGTCGAGCAGCTGCTCGACCTCTCCCGGCTCGAGTCGGGCGCCGTCCCGCTCGACCGGGCCGAGTTCCGGGTCGAGCCCCTGCTCACCCTCGCGGTCCGCGAGCACCAGCTCCAGGGGGCCGCGGTCGCGGTGGCCGTGGACGTCGCGCCCGCCGACCTCACCGCCGACGGCGACCCCGAGCGGGTCCACCAGGTGGTCGCCAACCTGCTCGAGAACGCCGTGCGCCACTCCCCGAGCGGGGGCCGGGTCGAGGTCCGGGCCCGCCCGAGTGAGACGGGCGTCACGATCGAGGTGCTCGACGAGGGGCCCGGGATCCCCGACTGGGAACGCCAGCGGGTGTTCGAGCGGTTCTACCGGGCCGACGCCTCCCGGGCCGCCCACGACGGTGGCTCCGGACTCGGGCTGGCGATCGCCCGCTGGATCGTGGACCTCCACGGCGGGGAGATCCGCCCCGAGCCGCGGGAGCCGACCGGCTGCCGCATGGTGGTCACCCTGCCCGGCCTCACCGGGCGCCGACCCGAGCCACCCGCACGACCCGAGCCACCCAGCCGACCCGAGTCACCCACACCCACCACCGAACGAACCCCCGAGCTGCAGGAGCACCGATGAGCCTGGCCCCGATCGAAGACGTCGTCCGGCGGATCCGCCGCGGCGAGATGGTCCTCGTCGTCGACGACGAGGACCGCGAGAACGAGGGCGACCTCACCATGGCGGCCAGCTGGGTGACTCCTGA
>CAIUKV010000275.1 GCA_903899845.1 uncultured Actinomycetes bacterium | reverse complement strand
TCGATCGCCCGTTGCGAGGCGAGGAGCTCGGCGGGGTTGGGCGGGAGGGGACCGGAGGCGAGCACCCCGATGGGCAGCTCGGGGTGGGCGGGCTGGATCGCCTGGACCAGCGGGGTGTCGCCGAGGAGGACCGAGGTGAAGCCGACCCGGTTGCTCAGGCCGAAGAACTCGTGCAGCCGCGGGCGGCGCAGGTCACAGCAGACCACGATGACCCGCTGACCGGCCCGGGCGAACGTCACCGCGAGGTTGGCGAGGGTGCTGGTCTTGCCCTCCGAGGACTGCGGGCTCGTGACCTGGATGCTCCCGATCGGCTGGTCGAGGGCGAGGAACTCGACCGACGTCCGCACCGAGCGGTACGCCTCGGCGGCGGGCGACCGGGGCTGCGTCATGGCGACCAGCGGGGTGGTGTTCCGCTTCTTCCAGTCGCCGAGGGCGGGGACGATGCCGAGCACGTTGAGACCGGTGGCGGCCTCGAGGTCCTCCTTCGTCTTCACCGAGTCGTCGAGGTACTCGCGCAGGAAGGCGAGGGCCACGGCGAGGATGAGCCCGACCACGATGCCGGCGAGGAGGTTGCGCATCGGGTCCTTGTTGATCGGCTCCGTGGGGACTTCGGCGGCCGAGAGCACCTTCGCGCCCGGCTGCGAGGCGATGGCGATGGCCGCGCGCAGGTCGTCGAGCTGGGCGACGTAGGAGTCGCGCTCCCGTTCGTACTCGGCGAGCTTCAGGACGCGCTTGTCGGTCGGGGTGGTGTTGCGGCCCTGGACGATCACGTCGGGTGGGGGCGGGTTGTTGATGAGGTCGGCGCCGGTCAGGAAGATCTTCGTGTCGACGTCGGCCACCCGGGCCTCCACCGCCTTGACCGCCCCGTCGAGGTCGGCCACCCGCTGGTCGATCCGCACCTGGATGTAGGTGTTGGCGTAGGCGTCCGCGGTCGCGGCGACGCGCCGGGGGCGCGGTCCCTGGGCGGTGATGGCGACGACGTCGGTGCCGAGCTGCGCCTCGAACGCCACCGGGTCCGGGGTGAACCCCAGCTGCTCCTCGACCGCGGCCTCGACCTCGGGGCCGTCCATCACCGCGATCTCGTTGGACCGGCTGCGGTCGGCTCCGGCCGTGTCCCGGCCGCCGACACCCGGCACGAAGAGCGTTTCGACGAGCCGCTGCTCGAGCAGCACCTGCGTGGTGGCGGAGTACTGCGCGGTTCGTGTGAAGGTCAGCGCGAGCGATGCGCCGACGCAGACCACCATCGTGACGATGATGATCCACTTGTGGCGGAGCAGCACCCGGAAGTAGTCGCGCAGCTCGAGTGCGTTCTGGTCGCCCGGATTCACCGACGTGATCCTATACTTCGGGGCCCGAAACACCGAGGCGTCGTGCACCGCACTCCGGAGGCGTGGGTTCCGGTGGTTCCGTCGTCCGGTGGTTCCGTTGTCCGGTTGGTCCGGAGTGCAGCCCGGCGTGCAGCCCGGAGTGCAGCCCGGAGTGCAGCCGGACCGGCGTCGAGGAGCTCAGGAGTCCAATGGGTCACCAGCGAGCTCCGTCCCTCGGTGCCGTCCTCGTGACCTTTCGTCGGCCTGAAGCGCTCACCGTCTCGCTCCGGGCGCTCCGGGCCCAGACCCGTCCACCGGACCGTCTCGTGGTGGTGGACAACGATCCGACCCCGGTCACCCGCGCGATCGTGGCCGCCGAGGCTCCCGGTGCCGACTACGTGGCCGCACCGGAGAACCTCGGCCCGGCCGGGGGCATCGCCCTCGGCATGGAGCGGCTCCTCGCGACCGCCGACGACCGGGACTGGATCCTCACCCTCGACGACGACGACCCGCCCGAGCAGCCCGGGCTGCTCGAGGGCCTCCTCGCCCACGCCGTCGACGTCGCGGCCCGCGACCGTTCGGTCGCCGCGGTCGGTGCCGACGGCGCGCGTTGCGATCGGCGGCGCGGACGGGTCGAGCCGGTGCCCGACACCGCGCTGCGGGGCGACGTCGACGTCGACTGGGTCGGGGGCGACCACTTCCCCGTCTACGCCGTGCACGCGCTGCGGGCGGTGGGACCGATGCAGGCGAGCCTGTTCTTCGGCTTCGAGGAGCTCGAGCTCGGTCTGCGCCTGCGCGACGCCGGGTACCGCATCGTGGTGCCGGGCGCGTTGTGCCGGGCCCGGCGGGTGGCCGACGGGACGCTGGGCGCCCAGACGGTACCGTCGCGGCGCCTCGGCGAGGTCTCGTGGCGGCGGTACTACAGCCTCCGGAACCTCGTCCGCATCCTCATCGACCGGCGCGCGATCCTGGGCGCCCTCCGGGTGACCGCGGTGGTCGGTGTGGCCAAGCCGCTCGCCAACGGCGTCCGCTCGCCGGGGCGGGCCTGGGCGCACCTCCGGTGCAACGCCCGTGCCTG
>CAIUKV010000274.1 GCA_903899845.1 uncultured Actinomycetes bacterium | reverse complement strand
GTGTTGGCCACGCCGAGCACCACCGAGGTGCGGGTCTCCTGCGTGCGCTCCCATTCTTCGTGGATGCGCGACATCAGGAACACCTCGTAGTCCATCGACAGCCCGAACAGGATCACGAACATGATCAGCGGCACGAACGACACGATGGGCACGGTCTGGTCGAGGCCCACGAGACCCTTGGCCCAGCCCCACTGGAAGACGGCCACGACCACGCCGTAGGCCGCGGCGATCGACAGCAGGTTCATGATCGCGGCCTTGACCGCCACCGGCACCGACCGGAACACGATCAGCAGGAGGATCAGCGCGCCGAGGACCACGGCCCCGACCACCCACGGCAGCCAGCGGGCGACCACGTCGGTGAGGTCGATCAGCGTCGCGGTCGCGCCGCCGACGTAGGCCCGGTAGGGCGTTCCGGCGGTGGCGGCGGCGAGGTCGGCCCGGAGCCGCTCGACCAGGGCCGACGTCGCCTCGGCGTCGGGGGCCGAGGTCGGGGTGATCTGGTAGACGACCGCGGTCGTGCGGTCGACGTCGTTGGGGATCGGCCCGATCGAGTAGCGGACGCCCTCGACCGTCCCGGGGCGCTCCAGCGCGCCCACGGCGGTGCTGATGGGGCCGAGGTCGGACAGGGCGGTGGCGAAGTCGACGGGGGGCTTCGTCGGGAGCGCGACGGCGACCACGAGCGGACCGTTCACCCCGGGACCGAAGGCACGGGTCGTCGCCTCGAACGCGGTGCGCTGCGAGATGCCCTTGGGCATCGACGAGTCGTCGGGCATGCCGAACTGGATGCGCAGGAAGGGTGCCGCGATCACCAGGAGGACCACGGTGCCCAGGATCGTCATGGTCCACGGCCGGGCCGAGACCCCGGTGGCGAAGCGGCCCCAGAACGTGCGCTCGGGCGGTGTGTCCCGCTCGCGGCCGAAGAAGGGGATGCGCACGGCGTCGATGCGCCGACCGATCATGGCCAGCAGCGCGGGCAGGAAGGTGAGCGCGGCCAGGACGGTCACGGCGACGCCCACCGCGGCCCCGAGACCCATCACCTGCACCAGCGGCACCGGCACCAGGACCAGGCCGAGCATCGCCACGACAACGGTGATCCCCGCGAACAGGGTGGCCCGTCCGGCCGTGCCGAGGGCCTTCGCCACCGCCTCGTGGGGGTCGACGCCGTCGCGGAGGAACTGCCGGTACCGGGTCACGATGAGCAGGGAGTAGTCGAGCCCGACGCCGAGGCTGATCATGAGCGTCACCGGCGGGACCGCCGACGACACGGTCAGGTACTTGGCCATCAGGTAGACGAGGCCGCTCGCGGTGCCGGCCCCGAAGAGCGCGGTCGCGATGGGCATGGCCATGCCGAACACCGATCCGAACGCGAGCAGGAGCAGGACGGCGCCGAGGGCGAGCCCGACCTCGTCGGAGTGGTCGGCCCACCACGAGACCGGCTGGTTCCAGGTCTCGGCGATCACCCCTCCGACCGACACCGTCAGGCCGGGTGCGGCGGTGGTGTCGATCGCCCGCTGCAGCTGGGCGAAGGGGTTCGCGTAGTCGGTCGAAGCGGTGCCGCTCTGCACCGGGTAGCGGTCGAGCAGCCCCTCGATCGGGCGGTCGTAGTTGACCGTGGTGTAGGTGACCCGTCGGTCCCGGGCCACGGTCGGTGGGAGGTTGGCGGCCAGGTCGAGCACGGCCTGGGCCTCGTCGGGGGGCAGGGTGCCGGCGAAGGTGGTGAGGGCGGCCTCGGGATCCGCGGTCAGCGGATCGGCCACGCTGCGCACGCCGGGCAGCTTCGCCACGGCCGCCACCGTCGCCGCGATGGCGTCGGCCTGCTCATCGACGGTCGTTCCCTTCCGCACCGAGAACACCAGCGTCGCGCTGGCGGCGTTCTGGGTGCCGAAGCGCTGGTCGAGCAGGTCGTAGGCGTCCTGCGATCCGGTCCCGGGGATGGCGAACTTGTTGGAGAGGTCGTGCTCCGAGGCGGCGCCGAGCGCACCGGTGACGACGAGGACCGCCAGCCACACCAGGGCGATCCACCGGCGGCGGCGGACGGCGAGCCGGCCCAGGCGCTCGAGGGCCCCGGGATGGCGTGCGTCGCGCTCGGTCACCGCAGGATGATACGCGGCACCCCCGGGACCGCCCGGGAGCGGCGGGCGGGTCTCAGATCCGGGCCAGCACCTCGAGCAGGTGCACGGCGGTGATGGTCGCCCCGCCCGGGGCCGGCGCCCCGACCTCCAGCTCCGCCGCACGCGCCCGGGCCCGGTCCTCGGTCGCGAACACGGTGAAGCCGATCCCGGTCGTCCGGTCGTCGCTGAGGGTCCAGTACGCGGACACGACGCCGTCGGCGTCGCGGGCCGCGGGGACCGCGCCCTCCTCGAGCGCGGACCGCAGGGCTTCGGGGGAGGCGCCGGGCGGGACGGCGACGACGGCGGTGACGGCCCACACGGGCGGATCCTCTCGTCGGGAGCGGGACGGAACCGCAACCTAACCCGGCGGGCCACCGGTGGGCTACCGTCCGGGCGGCCCGCCACCGATGAGCCGAGGAGACGGTCACATGAGCACGAACCCCACCGCCGAGCAGATCGAGCGCATCGTCGCCGACAGCCAGCGTCTGACCGGCGAGGTGGTGATGTGCAACCTGCTCAAGTTCAAGGCCCGGGCCGACAGCGACGCCGGGGGCTCCGGGCGGGAGAGCTACGC
>CAIUKV010000273.1 GCA_903899845.1 uncultured Actinomycetes bacterium | reverse complement strand
GAAGACCTCCGCCCGGGACCGGGACCGGTCGAAGCGGTACGTCCCGTCGGCGTCCCACCGGGTCGACCACTTCTCCTCGAGGCCTTCGAGGCCCGGCTTCTCCGGCACACGCGGGGTCGTCACGGGCCGCAGCGTACTTTCGGCCGCCCCGTGGACGAGCATGTGACGATGGGCCACCGATTTGGTGGCCCAGCGTCACATGCTCGGAGGGCGGGGCCCGGAGGGCGGATCAGGGGTGGCCGTCGATGGCGGCGAGGACGAACTTCAGGTGCGAGCCCAGGTAGTCGGCCTCGAACTCCCACTTCTCGGCGCCGGGCGGGTGGATGACCTCGAACGTGCGCACGGTCAGCCGCCGGTGGACGCTGACCTCCACCTCGTCGAGCGCGAGGGCGAACAGCGCGGCGCCGGGCACCCGGTGGTGGTCCTCGGTGGTCACGGCCCACGCGTAGAGCCGCTCGGCCGAGACCGCGAGCAGGGTGGAGCGCGGCACCGGGCGGATGGCCATGCCGTCGTGGCGGTCGGTGGTGAACCCGCCGGACGCCTGCCCGACCGCCCGGCCCGCGACGGTCGCGGCGATGCCCCCGGCGAGGCCGAGCCCGTCGCCGGCGTCCATGCCCGCCAGGGTCCCGCCCGACTCGCCCCGGGGGCGCAGCCAGGCGGCCGCGACGATCCGGTCGTGGTCCCCGACCGCGGCCTGGGCCCGGTCGATCAGGTCCTGCTCGCTCACGACGCCGCCTCGGGTGGACGCAGGCTCAGGCGCTGCGCCGGTCGGAGTCGACCGTGACCAGGGTGGGGTGCATCTTCTCCATGACGACGCTCTTGTCGACCACGCAGCGCACGACGTCGGAACGGCTGGGGAGGTCGTACATGACGTCGAGGAGGACCTCCTCGAGGATCGCCCGCAGGCCCCGGGCCCCGGTCCCCCGCTTCAGGGCCTCGTCGGACACGGCCTCGAGCGCGTCGTCGGTGAACACCAGGTCGACGTCGTCGAACTGGAAGAACTTCTGGTACTGGCGCAGCAGGGCGTTCTTGGGCTCGGTCAGGATGCGCATCAGCGCGTCGTGGTCGAGGTTGTGCACGGCCCCGACGACCGGCAGACGCCCCACGAACTCCGGGATCAGCCCGAACTTGAGCAGGTCCTCGGGCAGCACCGACGAGAGCAGGCGCCCCAGGTCCTTGTCCTCGGAGCGGCGGATGTCGGCGCCGAAGCCGATTCCCCGGTTCCCGACCCGGGACTCGATCAGCGAGTCCAGTCCGGCGAAGGCGCCCCCGCAGATGAACAGGATGTTCGTGGTGTCGATCTGGATGAACTCCTGGTGGGGGTGCTTGCGACCCCCCTGGGGCGGCACCGACGCAGTGGTGCCCTCCAGGATCTTGAGCAGCGCCTGCTGCACGCCCTCGCCCGAGACGTCGCGGGTGATCGACGGGTTCTCGGCCTTGCGGGCGATCTTGTCGATCTCGTCGATGTAGATGATCCCGGTCTCGGCCTTCTTGACGTCGTAGTCCGCAGCCTGGATCAGCTTCAGCAGGATGTTCTCGACGTCTTCGCCGACGTAGCCGGCCTCGGTGAGGGCGGTGGCGTCGGCGATCGCGAAGGGGACCTTGAGCAGCCGGGCCAACGTCTGGGCGAGCAGGGTCTTGCCGCAGCCCGTGGGCCCGATGAGCAGGATGTTGGACTTCGCCAGCTCGACGTCGGGGTCGCCGTAGGCGCCGGCCTGCACCCGCTTGTAGTGGTTGTAGACCGCGACCGAGAGGATCTTCTTGGCCTGCTCCTGCCCGATGACGTAGTCGTTCAGGTAGTCGTAGATCTCACGGGGCTTGGGCAGCTCGTCGAGCCGGACCTCGGTCGTCTGCGCGAGCTCCTCCTCGATGATCTCGTTGCAGAGATCGATGCACTCGTCGCAGATGTAGACGCCGGGGCCGGCGATCAGCTTCTTGACCTGCTTCTGGCTCTTCCCGCAGAAGGAGCACTTGAGCAGGTCGCCGCCGTCCCCGAACTTGGCCACCCCGCCTCCCCGTCGCCCGCCGTCGTCCGCTGTCGCCGGTCGGGCGCTCAGCTCACCCCGGCGGCGACGCCGACCGACGCGAGCTCACGGTTGGTCAGGATCTCGTCGACGATCCCGTACTCCTTGGCCTCCGGCGCGCTCATGATGAAGTCGCGGTCGGTGTCGCCCGAGATCTTCTCGACCGTCTGGCCCGTGTGGTGGGCGAGGATCCCGTCGAGGAGCTCGCGCATGCGCATGATCTCCTTGGCCTGGATCTCGATGTCGACGGCCTGCCCCGAGGCGCCACCGTGGGGCTGGTGGATCAGGATGCGGGCGTGGGGCAGGGCGTAGCGCTTGCCCGGGGTGCCCGCGGCCAGGAGCACCGCCGCGGCCGAGGCGGCCTGGCCGATGCAGATCGTGGAGACGTCGGGCTTGATGTACTGCATCGTGTCGTAGATCGCGAAGAGCCCGGTGATCTCGCCCCCGGGCGAGTTGATGTAGACCGAGATGTCCTTGTCCGGGTCCTCGGACTCGAGGTGCAGCAGCTGCGCCATCATCAGGTTCGCGACCGTGTCGTCGATCGGCGTGCCCAGGAAGATGATCCGCTCCTTGAGGAGCCGCGAGTAGATGTCGAAGGCCCGCTCACCGCGGTTGGTCTGCTCGACGACCGTGGGGACCAGGTAGTTGCGGATGGGCTCGATCACTCCGGGGACTCCTCGGCGTCGGTGGATGCGGACTCGCTCCCGGGCTCGGACCCGGTCGTGGGCTCGGGAAGCGTGAGGTCGACGGGGGCGCCCGTCGGGTCGACCACCTCGGCGCGATCGACGAGGAGGCGCACGGCCTTGCTCCGGGCGATGTCCGAGCGTAGTGGCTCGATGGCCCCGTTCCGTTCGAGTTCCGCCCGGACCGCGTCGGCCTCCCGCTCGAGCCGCTCGGCCAGGTGGGCAACCTCGGCGTCGACCTCGGCGTCGTCGGCGACCACGCCCTCCTGCTCGACCACCGAGCGCAGGGCGAGGTCGGCGAGCACGGCCCGGGCGCACCCGACCCGGAGCTCGTCGACGAAGGCCTGCTGGTCCTGGCCGGTCAGCATCAGGTACTGCGGGATCGTGACGCCCTGCGCCTCCAGGCGGTGGGCGAGGTCGTGGAGCCGGCGCTCCATCTCGGCGTTCACGAGCGGCAGGGGCGCCTCGAGCTCGACCAGGCCGGCGAGGCCCTCGAGCACCTGCTCCCGCACCGCCATCTGCGCCTGGACCCGACCCACCAGGGTGATCCGCTCGGCGATGTCGGCCCGGAGATCGTCGACGGTGGTGAACTCGCTGACCTCCGAGACCCATTCGTCGTCCAGGTCGGGCAGGACCTTGCGCTTGGTCTCCTTGACCACCACCGAGAAGGTGACGGCGTCGCCGGCCCGGTCCCCGAAGCGCTCGGGCAGCTCGGCGTCGAAGCGGAGGATCGCGCCGGGGGTCGAGCCCCGCAGCTGCACGTCGAGCTCCTCGACCAGCGCCCCCGAGCCGACCTCGTAGAGGTAGTCGGTGACGCTGAGGCCGTCGACCGGCTCGTCGTCCATCGTGGTGGTGATGTCGACGAGGGCGTAGTTGGCGTCGATGAGCGGGTCGTCGCTGTCGGCGAGCTCGGCGAACTGCTCACGCATGCGCTCGAGCTGGGCGTCGACCTGGTCGTCGGTGGCGCTCGGGTCCTCGATCTCGACCCGCAGGCCGAGGTAGCCCGACACCGTGACGACGGGACGGACCTCGACCACGGCGTCGAAGGCGACGTCGCCGGTGTCGGCCCCGGCGGTGATCTCGATCTCGGGGGAGGCGATGGCGTCGACCGCCTCGGCCACGATGGCCTGCTCGTAGTAGTCGGGCAGGGCGTCACGCAGCGCCTGCTCCCGCGCGTAGCCCGGGCCGAGCCGTGACTCGAGCAGCTGCCGGGGCGCCTTGCCGGGCCGGAAGCCCGGGATCTTCACCTCACGGGCGATCTTGCGGTACGCGGCGTCGACGGCCTTGTCGAACTCGGCCGCCGGCACGGTGACCCGGACGCGGACCTTGTGGTCGTCGAGCGACTCGACGGAAGTGGCGAGGGAGCTCATGGGGGAGCGAAGTGTACCGCCGGGTCGCGGCACCGACGGGACCGACGGGTCCGCCGGGTCACGGGTGCCCGGTCGCGGCGGGAAGCCCGGTCAGGGGTCGCGGTGCCCCTCGGCCTCGAGCTGCGCCCGCAACGCGGCCACCTCGGCCCGCAGGGCCCGGAGCTCGGCGGCGAGGTCGGTCGCGGCGGCCTGCGTCGGGACGGGCACCGCCGCCGCCCCGGCGCCGG
>CAIUKV010000272.1 GCA_903899845.1 uncultured Actinomycetes bacterium | reverse complement strand
CCGGACCCCTCGGCGGCGGCGAGCGCGGCGCGCACCTGCGCCGCCGGGACCTCCGCGAAGCGGCGGGCCCCGAGGTCGAAGCGGCAGAACGCGAGGCCGTCGCGCCCGACGATCTCGGCCGCGACGGTGCGCATGACCCGCGGGATCCCCGACACCGGGTGGTCGAGCATCGTCGTGACGTCGAACACGAGCCGCGGCGCGCTCATTCTGGGCCCCGGTCGGTGGGCTCGCCGCGCGCCGCGGCGAGGATCCGCGCGACGGGCACGGTCGCCGCGTCGGCGGGGAACCCGGCCCGGACCCGCGCGGCCTCGGCGGCGCGCGCGGCGTCGTCGTGGAACCAGCGCAGGACTGCCGACCGCCACGCGGCCCGGTCGAGCGGGTCGAGCAGCGTGCTGCACCCGTGACCGGCCTCGGGGAGGCTGGCCGCGTCGGAGCTCAGGCAGGGGACCCCGAAGGCCAGGCTCTCGGTGACGGGGAGCCCCCAGCCCTCGTAGCGCGACGGGTAGCACGTGAACGCGGCGTTGGCGTAGCACCACGCGAGCTCGGGGTCCGACGGGCCGTCGAGCCAGAACACGACCCCGGCGTAGGCCGGGGTGTGCACGAGCCGGGCCTGGGTCTCGGCGAACAGCCACCCGGTGCGCCCGGTCACCACCAGCGGCGGCACCTGGGCCCGGGGCAGGTCGCGCAGCATGGTGTCCCACACGTCGAGGAGGAGCCGGTGGTTCTTGCGGGCCTCGATCGTGCCCACGGTGAGCACGAACCGCCCCGGCGCGGGCGCGTCGGGCTCGGCGAGGCGGGCCGGGCGCACCTGCGGCTGCATCGGGAGCCCGGCCACCAGCGGCACCTGCACCGCGCCGCGCACCTCGAGCCCGGCCTCCGCCGCGAACGCCTCGAGGTCGCGGCGGGTCGCGGCGGAGCTCACGACGAGGCGGTCGGCGGTGTCGAGCAGCGCGGCGCAGTGCGCGCGGAACACGTCGGTGAAGCGGCGGCTCGGCTCCCAGGCCGAGAACTCGCCGTGGTACTGCGGGGTCACGAGCGGGGTGAGGTCGTAGAACACCAGCGCCACGGTCACGCCCTGCTCGGCCCGCAGCCGGTGCAGCAGCGCCAGGTTCAGGTCGTGGTAGTCGAAGGCGAGCGAGCAGTAGGTGGTGTCGGGGCCCCAGCGGCGGCTCGCGCAGTGCCGGGAGCCGGCGTGGCGGTCGGCCCGCACCGCCCGGGGGACCCGGCCCACCTCGTGGGCGGCCCGGCGGGCGTGGTAGCCGAGGCGGCCGATCGTGCGGGCGGTGGCGGGACGCTCGTCGAGGAGCCGGTCGGTGAGGTGGTGCAGGCGCGAGCCCGCCATCGCGACCGCAGCGCCGCGGCGGGCCTCGCCCCCGTGGGCCCGGGCCAGGAGCGCGCGCACCGCGGCCCGGTCGAGCTCGGTGAAGCGGCGGCCCGCGTGGTCGTAGGCCACGAACACGGTGCCGGGGTCGTCCTCGGCGAGCAGGGCCTCGGCCACCGCGACCATCACCCGGGCCACCCCGACCATGGCCGGGTCGCGCACGAGGGCGGTGCAGTCGTAGGCGAAGCGGACCGGCGCGGCGTCGGGCTCAGGGCGTGACCGGTGGCGCACTGCCCGCAGGATAGGCCCGGTCGCGGCGGTGGCGGGGGAGCCGCAGCACGAGCAGCGCCTGGACCACGGCCAGGCCGATGGTCAGCCACATCACCCCGGCGAGCCCGTCGAGGTAGGGCTGGAGGCGGGTGCTGGTGCCGATCGCGCCGTAGAACGCGACGCCGTACACCGCGATGCCGACCGCGGTCGACAGCTGCAGCCCGGTCGCCTGCACGCCCGCCGCGCTCCCCGCGTCGGCACCGGGCACGTCGGAGAGCACGATCGCGAGCACGGCGGCGATCGCGATGCCGAGGGCGAACCCGATGAGCATGAACCCGGGCAGGAACGCGAGCACGTCGACGGCGTCGGCGCCGGGCCGCAGCGCGACCAGCACCACCACCGCGGCGAGCGCCGTGCACCCCGACCCGAACGCGACGGTGACCCGCCCGAACCGGCGCAGGAGCGGCGCGGTCACGAGCGACCCGGCCATGTTCGCCAGCGGCATCGGGAACGACAGCAGCGCGGCCTCGAACGCGTTGCGCCCGAAGCCGATCTGCACGGTCAGGATCAGGTAGAGCGGGACCGCGCCGGCGATCAGCCCCACGAGGAGGGTGATCGCGTTGCCCGCCCGGAACGTCGGGATCGCGAACAGCCCGGGGTTCACCAGGGGCGAGCCGCCCCGGCGCACCAGGCGGCGCTCGTGGGCGACGAACGCCCCGAACACCGGCACCGCGGCCGCCAGCACCACGAAGATCCACGCCGGCCATCCGGCGACGCGCCCCTGGATGAGCGGGAACATCAGGAGGAACGCGACCGCGGCGAGCCCGACCGCGCCGGGCCCGTCGAGGCGGCCCTCGGCCTCGGGCTCGAGGTCGGGGATGGTGCGGGCGGCCACGAACCACAGGACCACCGCGGGCACGACGAAGGGCAGGAACCCCCACCGCCACCCGAGGCCGAGCGGATCGGCGGCCATGAGCCCGCCCCCGACGAGCTGCCCGAGGCTGAACGACGCGCCCGCCGCGGTGAGGTACACGGCGAACGCCCGGGTCCGGGTGTGCCCGGTGAATGTGCGCTGGATCACCGCCGAGAGCTGCGGGGCCATCAGCCCACCGGCGAGCCCCTGGAGCACCCGCGCCGCGAGCAGGACACCGATGGTCGGGGCGAGCCCCTGGAGCGCCATCGCGACCACGAACCCGGCGATGCCGAGGAGCAGCAGCCGCCGGGTGCCGTAGAGGTCGCCGAGGCGCCCGGCCATGACCAGCACCAGCGAGAACGCCAGCGCGAACAGCGACGCGAACCACTGCAGCTGGGCGTTCGACGCGCCGAGGCCCGACTGGATCGACGGGAGCGCCATCGTGGTCGAACCGTTGATGAGCACGGTCACGAACTGCAGCCCGGTCACCACCACGAACGCGGGCTGCCACAGCGACGTCGGCGCGTTCGGGGCCCGGGTGGCGGTCGGCTCGGTGGGGTCGCTCGGCACGGTGGGTCTCCCGGGGGTCGGGCGCACCCTACGACGCCGCCCCGGCGCACGCGGCCCCGGCCGGTCCTATCCTCGCGGAGCCCGGGAGCGGCCCGGGCCCGTCCGGAGGGAACGCCGTGCCCGATGCGCGCCCGGTCGTGGTGGTCGCCGGCCTCGGCGACACCGGCGTCCTCGTCGCGACGCGCCTCGCCCGCCGGTTCCGGGTCGTGGCCGTGGCCACCCGGCCCGGGCTGGTGAGCGGCCAGGAGCTCGGCACCCGGCTGGTCGACCCCGACCGCTGGCGGCGCAGCTACCTCGTCCCCTACCACCGGTTCCGCCGCCTCGACCGGGTCGAGCGCCTCCACGGCCGCATCAGCGCCGCCGACCTCGACGCAGGCACGGTCGAGGTCGCGCTCGCCGACGGCACCAGCGTCACGCAGCGCTACGACGCGCTGGTCGTGGCCACCGGCGTGACCAACGGGTTCTGGCGCCACGACCGGGTCGAGGACCTCGCCGCGGCCGAGGCCGGCGTCGACGCGGTGCGGACCGACCTCGCCGGGGCGCGCACCGTGGCCGTGGTCGGCGGCGGGGCGACCGGGGTGAGCGTGGCCGCCAACCTCGCCCGGGCCGGGCGCGCCGACGTCCACCTGTTCGTGAGCGGCGACGCGCCCCTTCCCGGCTACCACCCCCGGGTGCGGCGCTGGGCCACCGGGGTGCTCACCCGCGACGGGGTGACCCTGCACCCCGGGCACCGCGCGGTGATCCCCGCCGGGTTCACCGGCGACCGGCCCACCCACGAGCCGGTCGAGTGGTCCACCGGCCAGGCGCCGTTCGCCGCCGACGTCGTGCTCTGGACGACCGGGGCCGTGCACCCCCACAGCGGCTTCCTGCCCGCGGCGGTGCTCGACCCCGACGGGTTCGTGCGCGTCGACGCGCACCTGCGTGTGCCCGGGCACCCGAACGTCTTCGCGGTCGGCGACGTCGCCGCGAGCGACCCGCTGCGCAGCTCGGCCCGCAACTGGGGCTACCGGGTGGTGGTGACCAACGTACGCCGCACGCTCGCCGCGGCCGGTCGCGCGCCCGGCCACGCGCGAGGGCGCGCGCCGCGCCGCCTCGCCCGTTACCGCGCACCGGCGTACCGGTGGGGCTCGGTGCTCGGCCTGCGCGACGACGGCCTCACCGTGGTCCAGCCCCGGGGCGCGCGGTTCCGGCTCCCCCGCCGGATCGCCGAGCCGCTGCTGTTCCGCGGGGTCGTCGACCGCGTGCTCTACGGGGGGCTGCGGCCGGGATCCTGAGCCGGGATCCTGAGCCGGGTTCCTGAGAGCCCGCTCAGCGCGGGATCGGAGCGCGCGTCACCTCGCGTCGTACGGTGACCGCCGTGGCCAACGCCTATCGCCGTTCCCGCCACCGCCGGCGGGCCCGTGCGGCCGCTCGCAACGCCGCCCGTGTCGCCGCGGTCGGCGGTCTCGCGCTCGTCCCGCTGGCCTGCGGCAACAACGACGCCGAGATCCTCTCGGGCGCCCGCGACCGGGTCGACCCGACCACGGTGAGCACGGCCGCCCCGTCGGCCACCGCCACGACCGCGCCCCGCACGTCTACGACCACCACCCCGGGGCGGGGCGCCACCACCGCGACAACGAGCCCGTACGCCCTGCCCACCGGCAGCCCGCTCAACATCACGTTCACCTACGCGATGGCGGGCTCGGGGGTGCCGAAGAACCCGTACGTCGCGGTGTGGGTGGAGAACTCGTCCGGGCAGCTGGTCAAGACGGTGAGCCTCTGGTACCAGCAGGGTCGCGGCACGCAGTGGCTGCGCGACCTGCGGGCGTGGTTCACCAAGAGCGGCGGGCAGATCCCGACGGTCGGTACCGGCGCCTCGCGCTCGCCCGGGCAGTACACGGTGTCGTGGGACGGCACCGACGCGACCGGCGCCCCCGCGCCGAAGGGCGACTACACGATCTGGGTCGAGGCCGCGCGCGAGCGGGGCCCGTACCAGACGACCTCGGGCCTGGTCCGGGCCGTGGGCACGCCCATCTCGGTCGTGCTGCCCGACAACGGGGAGCTCACCGGCCTCTCGGCGAGCACGGTCGCGTGAGCGCCCCGCCGGCCCCGCCCCAGCCCCCCGCGCCCCGACCGCCGCAGGGCGCGCGCCGCCACTCCCGCGCCGGGGCACGTCGGACCCCCCTCCCCCGCTCGCGCAACCCCAAGCTCGTCACCCACCGCTGGGCCCGGTGGCTCCACGTGTACACGTCGATGATCGCGCTGGTGCTCGTGCTGTTCTTCGGCCTCACCGGCCTGACCCTCAACCACCCCCAGTGGACCTTCGGCGACGAGATGGAGACCACCCGCGCCCGGGGCACATTCCCGTTCGACCCGCTCATGGACGACGGCACGGTCAACTACCTGCGCGCCTCCGAGTTCGCCCGCGAGGAGCTCGGGGTGGCCGGGCACATCACCACGTTCCGCACCACCGGCACCGAGGCAACGATCTCGTACCGCAACCCCGGCTACGCCGCCGACCTCTTCTACGACGTGCGCACCGGCGACTACCAGGTGACCGTCCAGCAGCAGGGCTGGCTCGGCGTGCTCAACGACCTCCACAAGGG
>CAIUKV010000271.1 GCA_903899845.1 uncultured Actinomycetes bacterium | reverse complement strand
CCTGATCCGGACCGAGACCCAGCTGTTCCCGGGCGGGCAGCGGACCCTCCTGCTCGTGATCGCCGGTCTCACGATGGTGATCGGCGGGCTCGGCGCCATCGCCCAGGTCGACATGAAGCGGATCCTGAGCTTCCACATCGTCAGCCAGATCGGGTACATGGTCGCCGGCCTGGCCCTGGGTGGCGTCGCCGCGATCGCGGCGACGGTGTTCTTCATCATCCATCAGATCCCCACGAAGACCGCGCTGTTCCTCGTGGAGGGCGTGGTCGAGCAGGACACCGGGACCTCCGCGCTCGACCGGGTCGGCGGGCTGGCCCGCCGGTCCGGCTTCTTCGGGTTGCTGTTCCTCCTGCCCGCCCTGAGCCTCGCCGGGATCCCCCCGTTCTCGGGGTTCGTCGCGAAGCTGGGCCTCGTCGAAGCCGGCTTCGGGTTGGCCGAGTGGGCGATCGTCGGGGTGGCCGTGGCCGCCTCGCTGCTGACGTTGCTGTCGATGGTGAAGATCTGGACCGGGGTGTTCTGGGGGGACCCTCAGCCCCACCCGCGTGGTCGGGTCGGGATCGTCCGTCACCACCGGCTGATGGGCGCGGTCACGGCGGTGACGGTGGCGCTCGGCCTCGCCGTCGCGGTGGCGGCCGGGCCGATCTGGCGGTTCTGCGAGCGCACCGCCGCCGACCTCGTCGCGTCGGCGCCCGAGCGGGGCGGTGACCGGTGAGGGTCCCGATGCGGCGCGTGACCGGCGCGGTGGCGCTGGCCGCCCTGTGGGTCGCGCTGTTCGGCGAGGTCAGCGTGGCCAACGTCGTCGCCGGCCTCGTGGTGGGGGCTGTGCTCGTCGTCGCGTTCCCGCACCGTCGGGCCCCGGTGGCGCACCGCATCGCCCCGTGGGGGGTGGTCCGGCTCCTCGCCCGGCTCGCGGTCGACCTCGTCGCGTCGAGCACGCAGGTGGCGCTCGCGGTCCTCCGCCCCACGCCGGCCCGCCTGCGCACGGCCGTGGTCCGCGTGCGCCTGGCCTCGGACTCCGAGCTGGTGCACACGATCGTGGCCGATCTCATCACCCTCACGCCCGGCACGCTCACGCTCGACGTGCGCCGCGACCCCGCCGACTGCTTCGTGCACGCGCTGGGGGCCGACCCCGACGCGGTCCGGGCGTCGGTGCAGGACCTGGAGCGGCGGGTGCTGCGGGCCGTGATCCCCGGGCCTGCCGCGCCCGATGCCGACGCCCGGTCCGGGACGCCGGGGGTGGACCGGTGAGCGTGACGACGGCGACCGGGTTCCTCGAGGTCGTCACCTACGGGTGCCTGGCGGTCCTGGCCGGGTCGCTGCTGCTGGTGGTGGCGTTCGTGCTCCGTTCCCGGGGGCTGGTGGAGCGGGCCCTCGGGCTCGACATGATGCTCGCGGTCGCCCTCAACGGCGTCGCGGCCACGATCGTGATCACCGCCGACCCCGACCTCGTGGTCCTGGCCGTCCTCGTCGCGGTGCTCGGCTTCGTCGGGACCGTCACCGTGTCGCGGTTCGTCGAGCGACGGGGGAACCGGCTCACCGAGGAGGACCGGTGATGGCGACGGGGACGGTGACGGGGACGGTCCTCGACGTCGTGGCCGCGTCGCTGCTGGTCGTCGGGACCGTGTTCACGGCGATCGCCGCGGTCGGACTGTTCCGGATGCGCGACCTCTACGGCCGGATCCACGTCGCGACCAAGCCGGCCACCCTCGGCGTGGCGCTCACGCTGACGGCGGCGATGCTCCAGGTGCCCTTCGGGGCGCGTACCCTCCAGCTCGTGGTCGCACTGGTCTTCCAGTTCTGGGCGATCCCGGCCGGCAGCCACATGCTCGGCCGG
>CAIUKV010000270.1 GCA_903899845.1 uncultured Actinomycetes bacterium | reverse complement strand
TGGTCGAGACCCGGGTCCGCAGCGACTCGGTCGAGCACTGCATCGACCAGCTCGCCGCCCTGGTGGAGTGCCGGGCCGCCCTGGGCTGATCGGCGGCGCGCCCGGCGGGCCGCTCAGGCCTCCGGGCCCTCGGTCTTGGCCGGACGACGCCAGAACACGGCGAGGAACACC
The DNA here is from genome assembly GCA_903899845.1 of uncultured Actinomycetes bacterium. Taxonomy (GTDB): domain Bacteria; phylum Actinomycetota; class Acidimicrobiia; order IMCC26256; family PALSA-555; genus CAIUKV01. Next base: position 4,905 of record CAIUKV010000270.1, on the reverse strand, counting down.
GCGGTCCCGACGATCCCGATGGCCGCGGCGATCGCGAGGGCGGTGTCGGGCTCGAACGGGAAGTCCCAGCCGAGCACGTGGTCGAGCGACCACTTCCCGGGACTGAAGGCGGCCAGGGCGATGCAGATCGCGGTGAGGGTGCCGGTGTACTCCCAGCCCTCGCCGGGCAGGAAGCTCCAGAACCCGTTCTTCCAGTGGTTGGTCACGAGGGCCACGAGCACGATCGACGCCGCCCCGCCGTAGGCGAGCGGGGTCAGGAGCCCGAGGATCAGGGCCACCCCCGCGGCCAGCTCGAGGTAGGTGACGTTGAAGGCCTGGAGCCGGCCGTTGCGCAGGCCCAGGCTCTCGAACCAGTTCGCCATGCCCGGCCCGCTGCGGACCGCCTTGAGGTGGCGGTACCCGTGGGCGAAGAAGATCCCGCCGATCCACAGCCGGGCGAGCAGCGTCGCGAGGTTGTACCCGTCGGGCGCGAAGTCCGGGTTCAGCACTGGGGGTCCTCCGTAGGGGGCTGCGGTCAGGTCGGGCTGGTCCCGACCCTATCCCAGGCTGGTTAGGCTCTCGCTGAACCCCGACCGACCCGCTGCTCGATCCGGAGGTACGAACCATGTCGCGAGCCGCCGATGACCTGATCCTGATCAGCGTCGACGACCACATCGTCGAGCCGCCCACGCTCTTCGACAACCACCTTCCCGAGAAGTGGAAGGAGTTCGCGCCGAAGTTCGTGCACAAGGACAACGGCACCGACGTGTGGGTCTACGAGGGGAACGAGATCCCGAACATCGGCCTCAACGCGGTGGCGGGCAAGAAGCCCGAGGAGTACGGCATCGAGCCCACCGCCCTGAGCGGGATCCGGCGGGGCTGCTGGGACGTCCACGAGCGGGTCCAGGACATGAACCGCAACGGCGTGCTCGCCTCGATGAACTTCCCGAGCTTCGTGCAGTTCTGCGGCCAGCTGTTCTCGAAGGCCAAGGACCTCGACATGGCCATGAACATGGTCCGGGCCTACAACGACTGGCACATCGACGAGTGGTGCGGCTCCTACCCCGACCGGTTCATGCCGCTGTCGATCCCGCCGATCTGGGACCCCCAGCTGATGGCCGAGGAGGTCCGGCGGGTCGCCAAGAAGGGCTGCCACGCGGTGACCTTCTCGGAGAGCCCCGGCAAGCTGGGCTGGCCCAACATCTTCGGCGACCACTGGGACCCGTTCTTCGCCGCCTGCGAGGACGAGGGCACGGTCATCTGCCTGCACATCGGCTCGTCGTCGACGGTGCTGGCGGTCGAGCCGGGCGCCCCGATCGACATCATGATCACCCTGACCCCGCTCAACACCATGCACGCCGCCACCGACCTGGTGTGGTCGCAGGTGTTCAAGAAGTTCCCGAAGCTGCAGTTCGCGCTGTCGGAGGGCGGCACGGGCTGGCTGCCCTACTGGCTGGAGCGCCTCGACTACACCTACCACCAGCACCACTACTGGACCGGCCAGGACTTCGGCGACAAGCTGCCGAGCGACGTGGCCCGGGAGCACTTCTCGTTCTGCTTCATCAGCGACCGCAACGGGGTCGAGGACCGTCACAAGATCGGCGTGCACTCGATCACCTGGGAGTGCGACTACCCCCACTCCGACTCGACCTGGCCGAACTCCCCCGAGACGCTCGAGAAGCAGCTCGAGGGCGTGCCGGTCGACGAGGTCGACAAGATGACGTGGCAGAACGCCGCCCGCATCTACCAGTTCGACCCCTTCGCCCACCGCACGAAGGACCAGTGCACCGTGCGGGCGCTGCGGGCCGAGGCCAAGGACTGACCCCACCTTCCTCCGGCGTCACGGACCGAGCCCGACGACCCGGTCGCCGGGCTCCGGGCCCGGTTCGTGGCGCAGGTCGGGCACCAGGCCCGCCCGGGCGAGCAGGCGCACGGCCCGGGCCTCGGCGACGTCGATCACCACGGCGTCGCCGGGCTCCCGGCCCACGATGTAGGACACGACGCAGTCCCCGCACACGTCGGTGTTCTGCATCCGGCAGTCGTCACAGTCGATCCGCATGGGTCCCACCCTCCCACGGGGGTGTGACACGCAACCCGGTCGGGCTTCCCGTCCCGGACGCGCTGCGCCCGGGGTCAGGCCACCGGCACGCCCAGTGAGGCCATCAGCGCCTCGACCCGGACCCGGATGTCGTCACGGATCGGCCGGATCGTGGCGAGGTCCTGGTCCTTCGGGTCGGTGAGCTCCCAGTCCTCGTAGCGCTTCCCGGGGTACACCGGACAGGCATCCCCACAACCCATCGTGATCACGACGTCGGCGGCCCGGACGACCTCGTCGGTCCAGGGCTTGGGGAACTCCTCGGTGATGTCGACCCCGACCTCGGCCATGGCGTCCAGCACCACCGGGTTGATCGTCGAGGCCGGCTCGGAGCCGCCGGAGTACACGACGACCCGGTCCCCGGCGAGGTGCCGCAGCCAGCCCGCCGCCATCTGCGAACGACCGGAGTTGTGCACGCAGAGGAACAGCACCGCAGGCACGTCCGACGGCGGCCCCTCGACGCGCAGGAGCGCGTTGAGCCGCTGCTTGGCGAACCGCTCGGCGAGGACCGGCATGAACGCGGTCACCCGGGCGGTCTGCATCATGAGGTTCATCGAGTCCAGCACGAAGCGCTCGACGGTCTCGGGTCCGAACGTGCCGGCGAACTGGTACTCGAGGTTGGCGGCGACGCCGCGGATGAGGTGCTGCTGGTCGACGGGCAGGTCTTCGATGCGCTCGGCGTCGGTCACGCTCGGATCCTCCGGTTCGGCTCGGGGTGCTCAGGAAGGTCAGGTCGGGTCAGGACGGGACGGGACGGTGGTGGTCGATGTCGGCGGTCGATGCGGACCGGGGACGATCTCGGCGATCAGGGACCGGATCCGGCGCTCGATCTCGTCGCGGATCGGTCGGACGGCCTCGACGCCCTGCCCGGCGGGGTCGGCGAGCGCCCAGTCCTCGTAGCGCTTCCCGGGGAAGACCGGACAGGCGTCGCCACAGCCCATGGTGACCACCACGTCGGACGCCCGCACCGCGGCCTCGTCGAGGCGCTTGGGCCGGGCGCCGAGCGCCCGCAGGTCGATGCCGACCTCGGCCATCGCCTCGACCACCGCCGGATTGACGTCGTCGGCGGGCGCGGAGCCGGCCGACCGGACCACGACCCGGTCGCCCGCGAGGGTCTGCAGGAACGCGGCGGCCATCTGGGACCGCCCGGCGTTGTGCACGCAGACGAAGAGCACCTCGGGACGGGCGTCGGACATCAGGACTCCTCCGGGGGACGGGGGAAGAACAACCGGATCAGGCCGACCGCGACGACGAGGCCGACGAGCTGCATCACCACGAACATCGGCACCGACGCCGGTGCGATGCCGGCGAAGGTGTCGGAGAACGCCCGCCCGACCGTCACCGCCGGGTTCGCGAAGCTCGTCGACGACGTGAACCAGTAGGCGCCGCCGATCCACGCCGCCACCGCGAAGGGCACGACCCGGGCCCGCCCGGTGCGCACGCAGCCGTGGATCACGAGGAGCAGCCCGACGGTGGCCACCACCTCGGACAGCCACAGCGCCCCCGACGACCGGGACTTGGTCGACCACTCGACCACGGGCAGGTCGAACATCACGTTGGCGAGCATGGCGCCGAGGCACGCCCCGGCCACCTGCGCCACGACGTACAGGCCGGCGTCGCGGCTCGAGATGGTGCCGAAGATGCGGTCGGTGAGGGTCACGACCGGGTTGAAGTGCGCGCCCGACACCGCACCGAACATCAGGATCAGGCCCACGAGCGCGCCGGCGGTGGCGAACGCGTTCTCGAGGAGCTGCAGGCCCACGTCGTCGGGCGAGAGGCGCTGGGCCATGATCCCCGACCCGATCACCGCCATCACGAGGAAGGCCGTGCCGAGCGCCTCGGCCAGCACCCGCCGGGTCAGGTCGAGGCCGAGGCGACCGGTGCCGGTCTCGGGCGCCCGGGCCAGCTCGTCGTCGGGCACCGGGAGCCGGTCTCCGTCGTGGGCGGCGCTCACGCCGCCACCCGTCCGAATCGGCAGATCCGGGTCCGCAGGTCGGCCACCACTGCGTCGAAGGTGGCCGCGCGTCCGTCGGGCACCGGGTCGGGCACCGACCAGTGGAGCCATTCGTCGGGCGGCGCGAGCTCCTCGTGGGCCCGGTCGCAGACCGTCACCACCAGCGGCCCGACGACCACCGCGTCGAGCGCCCGGGGCCGGCTGGACGACAGGTCGAGCCCGGCGCGGGCGGCCGCGGCCACCGCGCCCGGGTGCACCTGCGGCGCGGGATGGGTGCCCGCCGACTCCGCCGCGCCGCCGGTCAGGGTCCGCCACATCGCCGCTGCGAGCTGGCTGCGGGCCGAGTTGTGGGTGCACACGAACAGCGGCACGGCGTCCGCCGGGACCCGCGGCCCCCGGGGCCCGAGGTCGGCCAGGGCCTCGGGGCACAGACCCACGTAGCGACGGCGGGCGTCGCCGGCCGAGCCGGTCCGCCGCACCAGCCCGGCGCGCTCCAGGACCCGGAGGTGGTGCGCGAGCAGGTTCGACCCGAGGCCGAGCCGGCGACCCAGCTCCGTCGGGGAGCGCTCCGAGACCGCCAGCGCGTCCACCACCGCGAGACGCACCGGGTCGGCGAGGGCGGCGTGGCGGGCCGCTCGCTCGAGCAGGTCGGATCCGTCGGGGTTGGCCGGGGTGGCGGGGGTGGCGGGCGAGTCCGGTCGGCGGGGCACCGGGGCACCGTATCACTCAATATCTATTGAGTCAACATCTGTTGAGCATTCAGCGACGGAGCACGGCCAGCAGGGCGTCGGTGCGGACGGGGGTGGCTCCGGCCGCGGCGGCGGCGTCGCGGACCCAGTGGTCGTCGGACGCCACCAGGACCGGCACGTGGAGGCCG
>CAIUKV010000269.1 GCA_903899845.1 uncultured Actinomycetes bacterium | reverse complement strand
TTCGTCGTCGGGAGCAACGTCATCGAGCTGCAGCCCGGTGCACCGAACCGGCGGGCTGACAACCTCGGACTCCGTCGGCTGCTCTCGGAGCGACTGCGTGGCTCGGGTGCGCTCTGGTTTCAGATGCCGTTCGTGGACGTCACCCTCGGCGCCGCCTCGAAGGAGTCGCGTGAGGTCCTCGAGGGTGGCGACCTCATGATCCTCGGCACGACGGTGCTGGCCGGTCGGTCGCTCGACCCGGCCGTCGGATCGAGCGCCCTCGGCATCGCCTGGCTGACGAGCATGCTCGGACCACAGGGCTACGCCGTCGAGGAGGTTCCCATCGGTGCGGAGTACCTGCACCTCGATGTCGCGCTCTCCATTCCCCGACCGGGGCTCGCGATCGCGTGCCCGGACGCCTTCGTGGACGGGCTCCCGCGCGCACTGGAGGGGTGGGACATCATCGAGGCGTCCGCCGACGAGGCGCGCCACCTCTCGGTCAACGGCCTGCCGGTGGACCCCGAGAACTTCGTGATGGGTGTGAGCGAGAAGGCCGACGGTCGCGGGATCCGCGAGGCGCTGGAGTCGCGCGGTGTCACCGTGCACCCTGTCGCGTTCGGCAACCACATGGAGGACGGCGGGGCCCTGCGGTGCGCGACCCACCCGCTCGTGCGGGACTAGGGGTCGAGCGGACCCCGCCGGCTGTCCGCCGGGTGCATGACCCGGGCGACCGGCTGCGTCGAAGTCGCGGCGAGGCCGCAACGGGGTCCGGCGGCTCCGGGTCCGGGGGGTGCGGGATACAGTCCGGGGCGCCGGACGGTGGGTCCGGCCGGGTGCGGAGCCGAGGGATCCAGGGGGTTCGAGGGGGCGTGGTGCGATCCGGGCGGATGTGGGCCGGGTTCCTGGCGACGGTGCTCGCCGTGACCGGGGTGACGCTGGCCACCGGCGGGCTCGCCGGCGCGACCGTCGTGAACGACGAGGCGTCGTTCCGGGTGGCGTACGCCGACGCGGCCGAGACCTCGATCGTGCTCGCCGCCGATATCACCCTCACGTGCGACGGGGGTGGATCCGGCATCGACACCGCCGAGCGCCTCAGTGGCACCCCGATCACCATCGACGGGCAGGGGCACACGATCAGTCAGACCTGCCCGGACCGGACGGTCCTGCTCGCCGCACTCGGCGGCGGCCTCACCCTCGAGCGCGTGACGCTCTCCGGTGGGCGCGGGGGCGTGCAGGGCACCGGGACGGTCGTCGCGCGTGACACCCGGATCACCGGCATGACGTCGCCGACCACCGACGTGATCGGGATCTCCTCGACCGGTCCCTTGACGCTGACCGACGTCGAGATCGACGACCTGACCAGCACCGGCGGCATCGCTGGTGGGGCGGTGGGCAGCCCGGTGGTGGCGACCCGCCTGCGGGCCCACGACTTCGGGGCATCGGCGGGCGCGGCCTACGGCGTCGCCAGCGTCGCCGGCGCAACGGTCACCGATTCGTCGTTCGCCCGGCTCCAGGGTGTGGCGGCGCTCGGGGTCTGGACCCTGGCCTCGAGCTCCACGGTGTCGGGCACCACGATCGCCGACCTCGCCGGGAGCGCTGATGCGTACGGGATCCTGGCGACGGCGAACACGACGGTCACCGACTCGTCGTTCACCGGCATCTCCGCCCCGGTTGCCGGTGGGGTGCTCGTGGGCGGGAACGCGAACGTGACCCGGTCGACGGTGGCCGACGTCACCGGCGGTGGCACCACGGGCGGGATCACCGCCGAGGGCTCGGCCACGGTGGTGAACTCCACGGTGACCGGCGTGACCGGATGGGCGGTCGCGGCCGGCGTCGATCTCACCCTCGTCTACTCGACCGTGACCGGCAACGGCCAGGTGCCGGACCTGGGCGCGTGCGCCGTCGCCTCCTGCGGTCTGGCCGTGGGAGCCTCCGGCGCGGCGCCTCTGGCCGTCGACTCCGACGCCCAGCTCCTTGCCCTCGGCGTGCTCGAGGCCTTCGGCAGCGTGGTCGCCCAGAACCTCGTCGGTGGTCCGAACTGCGTCGTGGGCTCGACCGCGTCGACGGGGTACAACCTCGCCGACGACACCTCGTGCGGGCTGACCGGCACCGGTGACCGGCAGGTCGTCGGGATCGATCCCCGCCTCGGGGTGCTCGCCGCGAACGGTGGGGTCGGGCCGACCCGCGTCCCCCTGGCCGACAGCCCGCTGCTCGACGCGATCCCCGCTGCGGCGTGCCAGTCCGGACCCGCCGCCGGCATCGTCACCGACGAGCGGGGCCTGCCCCGCCCCGCCCTCGGCGGGTGCGACATCGGCGCGGTCGAGGTCCAGCCCGAGCCGCCGCCCCCGACGCCCGAGCCGCGCTTCGTCGGCTGATCCGACGACCCCGGGGACCCGTCGCGGAAGCGGGCCCCGGGGGCAATCATCGACGTCCGACCGCACCGGATCCGGAGGCACCGCCCGATGTGCACCAACTTCAAGCACCCGCGGGCGGCGGACGGCACCGTCTGCGTGGGCCGCACCATGGAGTTCCCCGACGTGCTCCCGTGGCAGCTGGGTGTCGTGGCGGCCGGCTTCCCTGGAGCGAGCCGGGCCAGCACGAACGCGAGAGCCTGGACGGCGGCCTACGGGGTGGTGGGCGTGTCGGCGTTCCATCCGCACTGGATGGCCGACGGCATGAACACCGCCGGTCTGTCCGCCCACATCCTCTACATGCCCGGGCACTGCACCTACCAGCCGCCGAAGCAGGACGGGACCGACATCGGGATCCTGGAACTCGTCGCCTTCGTCCTCGGGACGTGCGCGACGACGGATGAGGCCCGGGCGGCCCTGGCGACGTGCACCGTGGTCGACTACACGCCCGAGGAGGTCCCGGTCGCGCTGCCGTTGCACCTGGTCGTCCACGATGCCGACTCGTGCATCGTGGCCGAGTTCCATCCCGACGGGATGCGCGTGCTCGACAACCCCCTCCAGGTCGCCACGAACGCCCCGTACCTGGAGTGGCACCTCACGAACGTCACCAACTACCTCGGGCTCTCGCCGACGAACCCGGAGCCGATCGAGGTCGGGGGCGTCACCTTCGCGCCGGCCGGGCAGGGCCAGGGTCTTCGTGGGCTGCCGGCCGACGAGAACAGCTCGTCGCGCTTCGTGCGGGTCTTCGCCAACGTCCACTTCGCCACGCCCCCGGCCGACGCGCGACACGCGATGATGGACACCATCCGGATCCTCCACGGGTTCGACCTCGTCCCCGGCACGGTGATGGAGGACACGGGTGGCGGCCGGATGATGCCGTTGCTGACGATGTGGTCGACCGTGAGCGATCTCACCGGTCGGCGCTACGCCTACAACACCATCGACGACCCCACCTGGTACGAGATCGACCTCGCGACCACCGACTTCTCGAGCTCGCGGCTGGTCCCGTTCACCACCGGCGGTTGGCTCACGCCCGCGATCGTCTGACTGCTCCGGTCA
>CAIUKV010000268.1 GCA_903899845.1 uncultured Actinomycetes bacterium | reverse complement strand
GGCCTGCGGGACCGCGCCGGCCGGCCGGTGGCGGTCGGCACCGCCGTGCCGGAAGCCGCCACCGCGGCGACCGCGGCCGGGGCCGACCTGGTGCTCGATCCCGACGGGTCCGCGGGCCCCGACCTGGTGGCGGCGGTCGCCGCGGCCGGGGCCACGCTGATCGTGGGGCCCGGCGCCGATCCCGACGCGGTCCTCGACCGGGCCCGGGCCGCCGGTCTCGCCGCCGATCGCCTCGCGCTCGACCCCGGCCCGTACGCGATGCCCGCCGGTGTGGTGCGGGCGTGCGTCGTCCCGGTCGGCCCGGTCGGTCCGGTCGGCCCGGTCGGCCCTGACGACGACGCCCGGACCGGGGCCCTCGCCGCCGTGGCCGAGGCGGTCACGGCCGGAGCCCGGGTCGTGATCACCCCCGACGTCGTGGGCACGGTCAAGGTCGTCCGGATGCTCGAGGCGATCGTCGCCCGGGTGCCGACGGGGGCGCAGGCGGAGGCGCCGACCGGCGCGGGTGGATCCCGGTGAGCGTCCACGTCGTCCGGGGCGACGACCCGATCCTGCGCGCCGACACGCTGGAAATGGTGGTGGCCGAGCTGGTGGGCACCGACGACCGCACGCTGGTGGTGGAGGACCTCACCGTGCCGGGACGGGCGGCCGAGGGGGAGCCGGGTGGCGCCGAGGCCCGCGTGGCGGTGGTGGCCGCCGCCGTCCAGGCGGCGCAGAGCCCGCCGTTCATGACCGCCCGCCGGGTGGTCGTGCTCCGCGACGTCGGCAACCTCCTCGCCGGCGAGGTGGCGCCCCTGGTCGAGTGTCTCGGCGACCTGCTCGACACGAGCGACGTCGTGTGCGTCGCCGGAGGGGGCACGATCGCGCCCGCGCTGGCCAAGGCGTGGAAGGACGCCGGGGCCACCGAGCACGGCGCGACCCGGGCCAAGGCCGAGGACGTGCTCGCCGAGGTCGCCGCGGCCGCCGGGGTGGCCCTGCGGCCCGGTGCGGCCCGGGTGATCGTCGAGCGGGTGGGGACCGAGGTCGGCCGGCTCCCTGCGATCGTCGAGGTCCTGGCCACGGCGTTCCCGCCTGGTCAGGCGCTCGACGCCGACGACGTGGCGCCCTACGTCGGCGAAGCCGGGGGCGTCCCCCCGTTCGCGCTCACCAATGCGATCGAGGCGGGCGACGTCGCCGGGGCGCTCGAGGTGCTCGGACGGATCCTCACCGCGACCGGGCCCCAGCAGCCCAAGGCGATGCACCCGCTGCAGGTGCTCGCGATGCTCCACAACCACCTCCGGCGGGTCGCCCGGCTCGACGCCGACGACGTCGGGAGCGTCGCCGACGCGATCACCGCGCTCGGGGGCAAGGTCAAGGAGTACCCGGCCCGCAAGGCGCTCGAGCAGGCCCGGCGTCTCGGTCCCGAGGGCATCCGGGAGGCCTACGCCGCGCTGGCCCGGGCCGACCTCGACCTCAAGGGCGCTCGCGCCATCCCCGAGGCGGCGGTCATGGAGGTGCTGGTGGCCCGCCTCGCCGGGCTCTACGGGCGTGGGACCGGGCGTGGGACCGGGCGTGGGACCGGGCGTGGGACCGGGCGGGGGACCGGGGCCCCGACGCGACGCAGCCGCCGGTAGTCCGGCGGCTGCTGCGGGAGATCGGGAGGCGACGGCCTCAGCCGGTGGTGTCGGCCTTGGCCTGCCGGCGCATCAGTCGCGAGGTGCGCCGAGCGGCCTGGTTCTTGTGGATCCGGCCCTTGGCCCCGGCCTTGGCCAGGCGCTTCTGGGCGAGGCGCACCGACTCGGGGGCGGTCTCGGTCCCGCCGTCGACCGCCACCCGGGCGGTCTTGATCCGGGTCTTCAGCTCGGAGCGCACGGCCTGGTTCCGGGTGCGGCGCACCTCGTTCTGGCGGTTGCGCTTCTTCTGGCTCTTGATGTTGGCCACGGGGCGGGTGACTCCGGAACGAGGGGTTGTGGGACCGGGGAAGGCTAGCAGGGCCCCCGCCCGGACCCCGGTCCGGTGCTGCGGCCCCGGGGCCGGCGACGGGCCCGCGACCGGCGGGTGACGGCGGCGCGGCCCGGACCGGCGAGAATGGGGGTGTGCCCCGGATCGAGCAGTACCGCTCCTTCTCGATCATCGCCCACATCGACCACGGCAAGTCGACCCTGGCCGACCGGATCCTCGAGCTGTGCGGCGCGGTCGATCCCCGTGACATGCGGGCCCAGTACCTCGACTCCATGGACCTCGAGCGCGAGCGGGGCATCACGATCAAGGCCCAGAACGTGCGGCTCGAGTGGAAGGACCACGTCCTCCAGCTCATCGACACCCCCGGCCACGTGGACTTCGGCTACGAGGTGTCGCGCAGCCTGGCCGCGTGCGAGGGGGCGCTCCTGCTCGTCGACGCGTCCCAGGGGATCGAGGCCCAGACCCTGGCCAACTGCTACGCCGCGCTCGACGCCGACCTCACCATCGTCGCCGCGCTCAACAAGATCGACCTGCCCGCGGCCGAGCCCGACCGGCGCGCCGAGGAGATCGAGCGGATCCTCGGGATTCCCGCCGCCGACGTGCTGCGCATCTCGGCCAAGACCGGCGAGGGGGTCCCGGAGCTCCTCGACGCCCTGGTCGCGCAGGTGCCGCCGCCGACCGGCGACGCCGACGCGCCGCTCCAGGCGCTGATCTTCGACTCCGTCTACGACCCGTACCGGGGCGTCGTGAGCTCGGTCCGGATCTTCAACGGCAACCTGGACTCGGGCAGCCGGCTCTTCTACCTCCAGGCCGGCCGGCCCCACGACGCCGAGGAGATCGGTGTCCGCAGCCCCGGGATGCGCCCGGTCGCCCGACTCGGACCGGGCGAGGTCGGCTACCTGATCTCGGGGATCAAGGACGTCGGCGAGGCCCGGGTCGGTGAGACGGTGACCAACGCCGCGGCCCGGGGTGAGCCGCTGTCGGGGTACCGGGAGCCCAAGCCGATGGTGTTCTGCGGTCTCTACCCCGTCGACGGCGACGAGTACGCCGAGCTGCGCGAGTCGCTCGAGAAGCTCCGGCTCAACGACTCCTCGTTCACGTACGAGCCCGAGACGTCGGGTGCCCTGGGCTTCGGCTTCCGCTGCGGGTTCCTCGGCCTGTTGCACATGGAGATCACGCGGGAGCGGCTCGAGCGCGAGTACGGGCTGTCGCTCGTCGCGACCTCCCCGAACGTCGAGTACCGCGCCCATCTCGTCGACGGGGTGATGACCACGGTCGACAATCCGTCGTCGCTGCCGTCGCCCAACGTGACCGAGTCGATCGAGGAGCCCTACGTCACCGTCACGATGCTCACCCCCACCGAGTACGTGGGTGCGCTCATGGAGCTGTGCCAGCAGCGCCGCGGTGAGATGACGAAGATGGAGTACCTGTCCGAGGACCGCGTCGAGCTCGTCTACTCGCTGCCGCTCGCCGAGATCGTCATGGACTTCTTCGACCAGATGAAGTCCCGCACGAAGGGCTACGCGTCGCTCGACTACGAGCCGGCCGGGTACCGGCGCTCGTCGCTCGTGAAGGTCGATCTCCTGCTCAACTCGACCCCGGTCGACGCCTTCTCCGCCATCGTGCACAAGGACAAGGCCTACGACTACGGCCGTCGCATGACCCAGAAGCTGCGCGAGCTCATCCCTCGCCAGCTCTTCGACGTGCCCATCCAGGCGGCGATCGGCGGCCGGATCATCGCCCGCGAGACCGTGAAGGCGAAGCGCAAGGACGTCATCGCCAAGTGCTACGGCGGCGACATCTCGCGCAAGCGCAAGCTGCTCGACCGCCAGAAGGAGGGGAAGAAGCGCATGAAGCAGATCGGGCGCGTCGAGGTCCCTCAGGAGGCGTTCGTGGCCGCACTCACCCTCGACGACTGACCGGATCGCGTGGACGCGGGGGCCGCCGCACCGGGACCGGGGCCCGGCGTCTACGTCCACGTCCCGTTCTGCGCCGCGCGCTGCGACTACTGCGCGTTCGCGACCTGGACCGACCGCGGCCACCTCATGGACGCCTACGTCGACGCCTGCGTCACCGACGTCCGCCGCCGGGTGGCCGACGGGATGGCGGACGCGGCCACGGTCTACGTCGGCGGGGGCACGCCGTCGCTGCTCCCGGCCCCGGCCCTCGCCCGGATCCTCGACGCGATCCCGCGCCGGCCCGACGCCGAGGTGACGGTGGAGGCGAACCCCGACTCGGTCGACGCCGCGAAGCTGCGGGTCTACCGCGACCGCGGCGTGACCCGGGTCTCGCTCGGCGTGCAGTCCACCCGGGCCCACGTGCTCGCCGCCCTGGGCCGCACGCACGACCGGGCCAACGTCGACCGCGCGGTCGCGGCCGTGGTCGACGCGGGGATCGCGTCGTTCAACCTCGACGTGATCGCCGGCGCCGACGGCGAGTCGGACGCCGACTTCGACGCGACCCTCACCGACGTCCTCGGTCTCGCCCCACCGCACGTGTCGGTGTACGGGCTCATGGTGGAGCCGGGAACGGCGCTCGAGCGCCGCGTCGCCGCAGGTGACTGCGCGCCGCCCGATCCCGACGTCCAGGCCGACCGGTACCTGCGGGCCGACGCCCGCCTCACCGGTGCGGGCCTGGGTTGGTACGAGGTGTCGAACTGGGCCCGGCCCGGGCACGAGTGCCGGCACAACCAGGGCTACTGGTCCGGCGAGGAGTGCGTGGCGATCGGCGCCGCGGCCCACGGGTACACGGACGGGGAGCGGTGGTGGAACACCCCGCGGCCCGAGCGCTACATCGCCCGCATCGGCGCGGGCCGGTCGCCGGTGGCCGGGCGCGAGCGGCCCGATGGCGACGCTGCAGCCCTGGACCGGTTCGCGCTCGCCCTGCGGACGCGGGCCGGGGCCCCGCTCGCCGACGCCGATCCCGACGCGGTCGGTGAGCTGGCGGCGGCCGGCCTCCTCGACGTCGTGGGCGACCGGGTCGTGCTCCGGCCGTCCGGGCGCCTCCTCGCCACGGAGGCGACCCGCCGCCTCCGACCCGCTCCGGGGCGGGCCGACGGCCGGATTGGCACTCGGTACATTGGAGTGCCAGGTTGACCCGGTCGGCGGCGACGGCCGGTCAGGCAGGTGACGACGTGACGGACATCCCCGAACTCGACGAGCGCAAGGCGTCGGTGCTGCGGGCCATCGTCGAGGAGTACGTCGAGACCGCGCAGCCCGTCGGCTCCCAGACCGTGGCCCGGTCGCGTGGGCTGGGCGTCTCGAGCGCCACGATCCGCAACGACATGACCGTGCTCGAGCGTGAGGGGTTCATCGCCCAGCCCCACACGTCGGCGGGCCGGATCCCCACCGATCAGGGCTACCGGTACTTCGTCGACCACTTCACCCAGCAGGGACCGCTGCCCCCCCAGCAGCACCGGGCCGTGGCCGACTTCTTCGAGTCGTCGCACCGGGCGCTGGAGGACCTGCTGCACGAGACCAGCCAGCTGCTGGCCCGGCTCAGCCGGCACGCCGCGGTGGTGGTCGGCCCCCAGCCCGACTCGGCCGTGGTGCGGGGCGTGCACCTCGTGCGGCTGCACGAGCGCTCTGCGCTCATCGTGGTGGTGCTGTCGAACGGTGCGATCGAGCGCCACGTGCTCCCCGTCGCCGAGGCGGTCGACGACGAGCGCCTCACCACCGTGGCGCGGGCGATCGAGCCGGGACTCCTCGGCCGTGCGTGGGGGACCGTGCCCGAGGTCGCGCCGTCGGGTGACCCCGTCGTCGACACCGTGGTGTCCGACGCCCTCGCCGCCCTGGCCACGCTCTCGACCCCCGAGCACCGCGAGCCGCTCTACGTGGGCGGCGTGTCCCGCCTCGCCGCCGAGCAGGAGGCGTTCTCGACCGCGCAGTCCGCAGCCCGCCTGCTCGAGCTGCTCGAGCACCAGGTGGTCGTGGTGTCGGTGGTCCACGAGCTCCTGCAGGCCGGGCTGACGGTCCGCATCGGCAGCGAGCACCAGCTCGAGGAGCTGCGTGAGTGCGCGCTCGTCCTCGCGCCCTACGAGGTGGAGGGGCAGGCGGCCGGCGTCGTCGGCGTCCTCGGGCCCACCCGCATGGACTACCGGCACGCCCTCGCTGCCGTCACGGCGGTGTCCCAACAGCTGGGGAAGCACCTGTCGTGAGCCGGCCGTCGTGAACGACCCCTACGAGACGCTCGGCGTCGACCGCAGCGCGACCGACGACGAGATCAAGCGCGCCTACCGGGACCTCGCGCGGCGCCACCACCCCGACTCCAACCCCGGCGATCCCCACGCCGAGGAGCGGTTCAAGGAGATCGGCGCCGCCTACGAGGTGCTGCGCGACCCCGAGCGGCGCCGCCGGTTCGACCGCTTCGGCGACACCGGCGGTGGTGGCGGGCCCGCCGGCGGCGACCCGTTCTCGGGCTTCGGTGACCTCTTCGACGCGTTCTTCGGCGGCGATCCGTTCGGAGCCCGCGGCCGCGCCGGGGGACCGGTCCGTGGTGACGACGCCGAGACCGTGATCGAGCTGAGCCTCACCGAGGCGGCGTTCGGCGCGACCCACACCCTGGCCGCCCGCCTGCCGGTGGAATGCCCCCGGTGCACGGGCAACGGGTGCGAGCCCGGCACCTTCCCCTCGCGCTGCGACGCCTGCGGGGGCCAGGGCGAGGTCCGTCAGGTGCGGCGGTCGATCCTCGGGCAGATCATGACGTCGGCCCCCTGCGGCGCCTGCTCCGGCACGGGGCGGCGCATCCTCACCGCGTGCCGTGACTGCCGGGGCGACGGGCGGGTGATGTCGGCGCGCACGATCGACGTCGACGTCCCCGCCGGGGTCGACGACGGCACCCGGCTCCGCCTGAACGGGCGGGGTGCCGCCGCCCCGCGGGGCGGCCCGCCCGGCGACCTCTACGTGACCATCCGGGTCGCCCCCCATCCCGGGTTCGAGCGCCGGGGCGACGACCTGGTGGCGACGGTCCCCCTCGGCATCGCCCAGGCGGTGCTCGGGACCGAGCTCTCGGTCGAGGGCCTCGACGCCACCCACGAGGTCACGGTCCCGGCCGGGACCCAGCCGGGCCAGATGTTCCGGGTGAAGGGCGCCGGGATCCCGTCGCTGCGCAGCCGCGGTCGCGGCGACCTCCTCGTGCGGGTGGAGATCGAGATCCCCACCCGGCTCGACGACCACGAGGCCGAGCTCTTCCACCGCCTCGCCGAGCACCGGGGCGAGACGGTCGCACCGCCGTCGAAGGGCGTGTTCGCCCGGCTCCGCTCGGCGTTCCAGTAGCGGTGCGCGCGCCCGGCGCCCCGCGCGCCTTCGCCGCGAGCGCCGACGCCGCGGCCCACGTCCTCGTGGCGCCGGGGCTCGCCGAGACCCTGACGGTCGAGGGACCCGACGGTCACCACCTCGAGCGGGTGCGGCGGTTGCGGGTCGGGGAGCGGGTCACCGCGGCCGACGGGGCCGGCGCATGGCGTCCGTACCGCATCGTCGCCACGGCCCGGGGCCGGCTCGACCTCGCGGCCGACGGGGTCGAGTGCCACGAGCCGCGCCTGACCCCCGGCCTCGGCGTCGCCTTCGGGATCGGCAAGGGAACCAAGCCAGAGCAGGTCGTCGCGGGCCTCACCGAGCTCGGCGTGGACCGGATCGTGCCGCTCGCCTCGGCCCGCTCGGTGGCCCGGTGGGAGCCCGACCGGGTCGACGCCGCGCTGGTCCGGCTCCGCCGCGTGGCCCGTGAGGCCGCCATGCAGTCCCGTCGTGCCCGCGTGCCCGAGGTCGCCGCGCCGGTCGCTCCGGCGGATCTCGCGCCCACGGGCACGGTGGTGGTCGGCGACCCCGACGGCAGTGCCGTCGACGCCCTCCCCGAACCGGGCGACGCCGGTTGGCTCGCGGTGGTCGGCGCCGAGGGCGGGTTGGACCCCGACGAGCGGGCCGCGCTGCTGGCCCGGCCCGACGCGGTCACGCTCGCGGTCGGTCCCCACGTGCTGCGGACCGAGACCGCCGCGCTCGCGGTCGCCGCCGCCCTCACCAGTCGCCGCCGACCCCCGGTCGCATCGTGACGGTCGATCGCCCCGGACCGGGCGCACCCGGCGCTACGCTCGGCGCGACGTGACCCCGCCGTCGCCCACCCAGGTCAAGGTGCTCGTTCCGGGCAACCATCACATGGTCGAGCTGCTCGGGCAGCGCGACGAGCTGTTGCGCCTCGTCGAGTCCGCCTTCCCCGTGTCGATCCACGTCCGGGGCAACGAGATCACGGTCACCGGCGCCGAGGCCGACGCCGGGCGGGTGAGCACGCTGTTCGAGGAGCTCGTGGTCCTGCTCGAGCGGGGCCACGCCCTCGACCTCGACGGGGTCCGGCGCACCATCGACATGACCAAGGGCGATCAGCGTCCGAGCGAGGTGCTCGCCACCGAGGTCCTGCGGGGCCGCAAGCCGGTCCGCCCGAAGACCGGGGGCCAGAAGCGCTACGTCGACGCGATCGCCGAGCACACCGTGACCTTCGCCATCGGGCCGGCGGGGACGGGCAAGAGCTACCTCGCGGTGGCCGCCGCGGTGCAGGCCCTGCAGGCCAAGCGCGTGAACCGGATCATCCTCACCCGGCCCGCGGTGGAGGCGGGGGAGCGCCTCGGGTTCCTCCCCGGGGACATCCTGGCCAAGGTCGACCCCTACCTCCGACCGCTCTACGACGCGCTCCACGACATGCTCGACGCCGAGGCGGTCGGACGCCTCATGGAGCGGGGCACCATCGAGGTCGCGCCCCTTGCGTTCATGCGCGGTCGGACCCTCAACGACTCGTTCATCATCCTCGACGAGGCCCAGAACACCACGGCCGAGCAGATGAAGATGTTCCTCACCCGGCTCGGCTTCGGGTCCCGCATGGTCATCACCGGCGACGCCACCCAGATCGACCTCGCCGAGGGACGCAGCCGGTCGGGGCTGCTCGGCGTGCGCGCCGTGCTCGAGGGGATCTCCGGGGTCGCGTTCGTCGACCTGGGCTCCGCCGACGTCGTGCGCCACCGGATCGTGCAGGACATCGTCGACGCCTACGAACGGGCCGGCGCGTGATCCCACGAACCCCGCCGCGGGTGCACGGGGCCGACGAGCAGACCGTCGTGCCCGTCGACATGATGCGCTACGTCCGTCTCGCCGAGCACGTGCTGGTCGGCGAGCGGGCCCCCGACGACGCCGAGATGGCGCTCGTCTTCGTGGATCCGGCGACGATCGCCGACCTCAACGAGCAGTACCTCGGCGGCTCCGGGCCCACCGACGTGCTCGCCTTCCCCCTCGAGGAGGAGGTCCCGGTGGGCCGGGCTCCCGACCAGGGAGGCCGGGGCCCCGGGGCGCCGGGCGCACCCGAGGAGCCCCCGATGGTGATCGGCGACGTGGTCGTGTGCCCCGAGGTGGCCCGCGAGCAGGCCGGGGCCCGGGGGATCCCCCTCGACGACGAGCTGGCCCTGCTCGTCGTGCACGGGACCCTGCACCTGTTCGGCTACGACCACGCCGAGCCCGAGGAGGCGGCGCACATGCAGGCCCGCGAACGGGCCCTCCTCGACTCGTTCGCCGCCGGCACCGCCCCGGAGCCGGCCCGCAGGGGGAGACGCCCGTGACGACCGCCGAATGGCTGCAGCTCGCCGTGGTGGTGGTGCTGTTCCTGGCCTCGGTGTGGCTGTCGGTCGCCGAGACCGCCTTCATCCGGATGAACCGGGTCCGGGCCATGGCTCTCGCCGACGAGGGGCGCCGGGGGGCGGCGAAGCTGGCGACGATGCTGGGCCGGCCCGAGGCGACGGTGAACGTCATCCTCCTGCTGGTCCTGGTCAGCCAGCTCTCGAGCGCCTACCTGCTCGGCATCCTGCTCGACGGGCGGATCGGGGCGGTCGGGGTGGTGATCGGCCTCGTCGTGCAGCTCGTGCTGTTCTTCGTGGTCGGCGAGGTGGTGCCCAAGACCTACGCCATCCTCCACACGGACCGGGCCGCGCTCTCGACCGCCGGGGTGCTCCACGCCGTCACGAACTTCTGGCCGCTGCGCGTGCTCGCCGGCGGTCTCATCACCCTGGCCAACATCGTGATGCCGGGCAAGGGCCTCAAGGAGGGTCCCTTCGTCACCGAAGGCGACCTGCGGGTGATGGCCGACGTCGCCGCCGAGGAGGAGTCGATCGAGCTCGAGGAGCGCGAGCTGATCCACTCCATCTTCGAGTTCGGCGACACCGTCGTGCGCGAGGTGATGCTCCCGCGCCCCGACATGGTGATGATCGCGGCCGACGCCACCGTCGCCGAGGCGATCCGCACCGCGATCGGGGCCGGCTACTCGCGGATCCCGGCCTACGCCGAGAGCACCGACGACATCGTCGGGGTGGTCAACCTCAAGGACCTCGTGCTCCGGGAGAGCCAGGGCGGGTCGGGCGAGCCCGTCCGCAGCGTGCTCCGACCGCCGGTGTTCATCCCCGAGGGCAAGCGGGTCGCCGAGCTGCTCCGCGAGATGCAGACCCGCAAGTTCCACCTGGCCATCGTCGTCGACGAGCACGGCGACACCGCCGGCCTGGTCACGATGGAGGACGTCCTCGAGGAGATCGTCGGGGAGATCACCGACGAGTACGACGTCGAGACCCGCACCGTCGAGCGCCTGGCGGACGGTGGCCTGCGGGTCCCGGGCAAGACCCCGATCGACGACCTGAGCGAGGCCGCCGGGGTGCGCTTCCCGGACGACGACTGGGAGACCGTGGGGGGCCTGGTCTTCACCTTCCTCGGTCGGGTGCCCGAGCCCGGCGACGCCGTGACCAGCGAGGGCTTCCGGTTCACCGTCGAGCGGATGGAGGGCCAGCGCATCATGTCGGTGCTGGTCCGGCCGGTTCCCGAGGGCGAGGCCGCGGCGCCGGCCGCCGACGCCACGCCCGGCTCGTGACCCCCACATGACCGACCCCTCGACCGACCCCTCGTCCGATCCCGCGTCCGACCCCGCGTCCGGCGCCGGGTTCCGGTCCGGCTTCGTCTCCGTGGTGGGCCGTCCCAACGTGGGCAAGTCCACCCTCGTGAACCACCTCGTGGGCCAGAAGGTCTCGATCGTCTCCGACCGGCCCCAGACCACGCGGTCGATCGTTCGCGGGGTCCGCACCACGCCCACCACCCAGACGGTGTTCCTCGACACCCCGGGCCTGCACCGGCCCCGGACGCTGCTCGGGGAGCGCACGAACCGGCGGGCCCGGGACGCCCTCGACGAGGTCGACGTGATCTGCGTCGTGGTCGAGGCCGACGCGCGCTACGGCCCCGGCGACCGCATGGTCGCCGGCCTCGCCCACGAGACCGCCACCCCGTCGGTGCTCGTGGTCAACAAGGTGGACGTCGCGACCGACGACGAGATCGTGGCCCACCTGGCCACGGCTCAGGCCGAGCTGGGGGAGTTCGCGGCCTACGTGCCGTGCTCGGCCCGGACCGGCGCCGGGCTCGACGCCCTGGTGGCCGAGATCGAGTCCCGTCTCCCTCCGGGACCCCGGTACTTCCCCGACGGGGTCGTCACCGACCAGCCCGAGACGTTCCTCGCCGCCGAGCTGATGCGGGAGCAGCTGCTCGCCGTGGCCCGCGACGAGCTGCCCCATTCCATCGCCGTGACCGTGGAGGTCGACGACGACCCGGTGGGGCCGGGGGCGGCCGACGTGCTCCGCCTCCTCGTGACCGTCCGGGTGGAGCGGGACTCCCAGAAGGGGATCGTGATCGGGGCGAAGGGCGCCGTCCTCAAGGCGGCGGGGACCGCGGCCCGGCTCGAGCTCGAGGCCCTCCTGGGCACCCGGGTCCACCTGCGCACCCGGGTGCGCGTCGACCCGGACTGGCAGCGGCGGCCCGCGGCCCTGGACCGGCTCGGGTTCGACCGCTGACGGCGCCCCGGTGGCGGGCGCCACATAGTTGCGGTTCCGGCGAGACCGACGGTTAGAGTGCCGAGGACCGGGCTGGCAGCGCCACTGCGGGCCGGTCGGAACCCATTCAACCGAGCACAGATCGAGGCCGGATCCAGCGGGCGTGGTCCGGACCGGGGAACCGAGGACATGACGAAGCGCAGTTGGCGTCGCAGGGTGCTGCTCCCCGTGGTGGGGATCATCTCCTCGGCGGTGCTCGTGGCCGGATGTGGCCCCGACAACAGCCAGAACTCCTTGCAGCCCGCCGGCGAGGAAGCCCGCAAGATCGACGACCTCTTCATGTTCGTCGTCGTGATCGCGGCCTTCATCGGCGTGTTCGTGGTGGTCGGGACCGTCTACGCGGCGATCCGGTTCCGGGCCCGACCGGGCCGCGACGACCGCCCCAAGCAGACCCACGGCAACACCGCGCTCGAGGTGGGCTGGACCCTCCTGCCGGCGGTGATCCTCGCCGTGGTGGCGGTCCCGACGATCTCGCTCATCTTCGACCTCAACGAGCCCAAGAAGCCCGACGCGGTCGAGATCATCGCCGTGGGCAAGCAGTGGTGGTGGCAGTTCGAGTACCCGGCCCAGGACGGCGAGCCCCGGGTGGTCACCGCCAACGAGTTGCACGTCCCCGTGGGACGCGAGGTCTTCATGAAGCTCCGGGCCTGCGACCCGTCGCTGCCCGGTGAGTGCAACGTGATCCACAGCTTCTGGGTCCCCGAGCTCAACGGCAAGCGCGACGTCATGCCCGGGCGCCAGAACACCCTCTCGTTCACGGCCGAGAAGGAGGGGGTCTACTTCGGCCAGTGCGCCGAGTACTGCGGCCTCTCCCACGCCAACATGCGCTTCCGGGTGATCGTCCAGAGCGAGGACGAGTACGCCGACTGGCTGGCCTCCCAGCGCGAGGGCCCCGCCGTCACCCTGGCCCAGGCCGGCGAGGCGGGGAACCTCTTCTCGGCCAAGTACGCCTGCACCAACTGCCACACGACCGAGGACTCCAGCCTCTCGGTCTACGGGCCCAACCTCACCCACCTCGCCAGCCGGTCGGTGTTCGCCAGCGGCTACTACAAGCTGACCAAGGCCAACCTGGTCGACTGGATCCTCAACGCCCCCTCGATGATCCCGATGGAGTCGAAGGAGTGCCGGCTGCCCCCGGGCCCCGGCAACGTCTGCGTGGGCATGCCCTCCTACGTGAACGACACCCCGCCGGGTCTGCCCACCATGACCCGGTCCGAGGCGGTCCAGATCGCCGACTACCTGCTCTCGCTCAAGTGACCCGAGGTGACCGCGTGACCAGCACGGGAGTGATCCGATGACCACGGTGGAGAAGGCCCCGCCCGTCTCCCGGCGCGACGTCGGCCTGCTGCGGCGCCCCCGGGCGACCACCGGGTTCGCGAGCTGGATCACCACGGTCGACCACAAGAAGATCGGCATCCTCTACGTCTGCACCGCGCTCGTCTTCTTCGTGCTGGGCGGCGTCGAGGCCCTCCTCATCCGCCTGCAGCTCTTCGGCCCGAACGGCACGGTGCTGACCGCCGGGCAGTACAACCAGATGTTCACCATGCACGGCACCACGATGGTGTTCCTGGTCGGCATGCCCATCGCGATCGGGCTCGGCAACTACTTCGTGCCGCTCCAGATCGGCGCCCGCGACGTCGCCTTCCCCCGCATCAACATGTTCGGGTACTGGGTGGTGCTCCTCGGGGGCATCTTCATGTACTCGAGCTTCTTCCTCGGGGGCGCCCCCGACGGCGGCTGGTTCGGCTACACGCCGCTCACCAGCGCACCGCTCGACTCCGGATTCCTGCCCGGTCGGGGCCCCGACTTCTGGACGATGGGCCTGATCCTGCTCGGGATCGGGTCCACGACCTCGGCCATCAACTTCATCGTGACCTGCATCAACATGCGCTGTCCCGGCATGTCGCTGCTGCGCATGCCGGTGTTCACCTGGATGATGCTGGTCATCGCCTTCCTCACCCTGTTCGCGATCCCGCCCGTCACCGTGGCGCTCACCATGGTGTTCTTCGACCGCAACTTCGGGACGCTGTTCTTCGACCCGGCGGCCGGCGGCGACCCGCTGCTCTACCAGCACCTGTTCTGGATCTTCGGGCATCCCGAGGTGTACATCCTGATCCTGCCGGGGATGGGCATCGTCTCGGAGACCCTGCCGGTGTTCTCCCGCAAGCCGCTGTTCGGCTACGCGATCGTCGTCTTCTCGGGTATCGCGATCGGCTTCCTCGGCTGGGGGGTGTGGGCCCACCACATGTTCGTCACCGGGCTCGGTCCGGTGGCCATCTCGGCCTTCGGGCTCGCGACCATGCTCATCGCGATCCCCACCGGCGTGAAGATCTTCAACTGGCTCGGCACGGTGTGGGGCGGATCGGTCCGGCTCACCACCTCGATGCTGTTCTCGCTCGGGTTCATCGCCATGTTCACCATCGGCGGTCTCTCCGGCGTCATGCACTCGGTGGTGCCCGCCGACACCCAGCAGACCGACACGTACTTCGTGGTGGCGCACTTCCACTACGTGCTGTTCGGTGGGCTGATCCTGGCCCTGTTCGCCGGCTTCTACTACTGGTACCCCAAGGTGTTCGGCCGCATGCTCGACGAGCGGATGGGCAAGCTGAACTTCTGGACGATGTTCATCGGGTTCAACCTGACCTTCGCCCCGATGCACCTCCTGGGCTTGTGGGGCCAGCCCCGGCGCACCTACCGCTACGACGAGGGCCTGGGCTGGGAGGCCCTCAACCAGCTCGTCACCGTCGGGTCGTTCATCATCGCCTTCTCGGTGCTGGTGTTCATCGTGAACGCGGTCGTGAGCAAGTCCCGGGGCAAGGTGGCGGGCGACGACCCGTGGGACGGCCGGACCCTCGAGTGGTCGATCTCGTCGCCGCCCCCCGAGTACAACTTCGCCGAGATCCCCGAGGTGCACTCCCGCGACGACTTCTGGCACCGCAAGTACACCGAGGACGACGAAGGTCGCCTGGTCCCGCTCCCGAGCGGGGGCGCGGAGGCCCACGCCGCCGCCGGCCACGACGGGCACGGCATCCACCTCCCATCGCCGTCCTACTTCCCGCTGGTCACCGCGTTGGGTCTTCCGATCCTCGGGTACGCAGCGGTGTTCCAGAACGTGTGGCTCGCCCTGCTCGGCGCCGTGGTGCTCCTCTACGGCATCTACGCCTGGGCCATCGAGCCGGCCGACTGAGCGGGGACTGACGCATGGCGATCATCGAGCAGACCGGGACCGACGTCACCGCGGCCCCGCCCTCGCCCCCGGAGCAGGGCCACGGCCACGGCGGGCACGGCGGCCCTGGCCCGTCGGCGGCGCTCACCAACCCGAAGTTGGCGATGTGGCTGTTCCTGGCCTCCGACTGCCTGTTCTTCGGAGCCTTCATCTCGGCCTACCTGCTGTACCGCGGCCGTGAGCAGGACGGCCCCACGCCCCGCGAGCTGTTCGACATCCCGTTCACCTCGGCGACGTCGTTCATCCTGCTCATGAGCTCGCTCGGCATGGTGCTCGCCCTCGCCGCGATCCAGCGGGGCGACCACCGCCGCTTCCGTCTCTGGATCATGGCCACCGCGCTCTTCGGTGCGACCTTCGTGGCCGGTCAGATCTTCGAGTTCACCGAGTTCTACCGCAAGGGCCTGTCGCTCGACACCAACCTGTTCGGGTCGAGCTTCTTCGTCCTGACCGGCTTCCACGGGGCCCACGTGTGCATGGGGATCCTGTGGCTGCTGTCCCTGTGGGGGATGTCGATGCAGGGTCGGCTCGGGCCCGAGAAGGCGGAGTCGGTGGAGATCGCCGGTCTGTACTGGCACTTCGTCGACGTCGTCTGGATCGTCATCTTCACGGTCATCTACCTGATGCCCCAGCCGGGCACCTGAACCGGCCGTCGGCGAAGGAGCAGCGCGCGTGAGCGAGCACAAGGTCAAGGAACTGGAGGCGGAGCTCTCGGCGGTCGCCCACGCCGAGCTGGGCGGCGCGCTCGCGCCCGCCCCCGGGCTGCTCCCCGGCGAGCTCGACTCGCACCCGACGCCGTTCAAGTACGTGATGATCTTCCTCATCCTGGTCGTCATCACCGCGCTCGAGGTCGCGACGTCGTACCTCGAGGGGAGCATCGGGAACTGGGCGATCGTCGCCCTCTTGATCTTCTGGGCCGTGGTCAAGTTCGTCATCGTGGCGGCGTACTACATGCACCTCAAGACCGACCAGCCCATCTTCATGCGCTTCTTCGTGCTCGGTGCCGTGGCCGCGATGGTGCTCTACACCGTCGCCCTGGCCACCCTCCACGCCTTCTAGGGGGACCGAACCGTGCCCGGCCCCGCTTCGGTCACGGCGTGGACGCCGCATCCGGACGTCTGGCTGCTCGTCGCGGTCTTCGCGGTCGGGTACTGGATGGTGGTCGAGCGGGTGGGTCGCCGGGTCGTGACCCCGGGAACCCCCGTGGTCACCCGGGCCCAGGTCGTGGCCTGGTCGCTCGGCTGCGTTGCGCTCTGGCTCTCGTCGGACTGGCCCGTCCACGACGTCGCCGAAGGGTCGATGTACAGCGTGCACATGGTGCAGCACCTGATGATCACGCTGCTGGTGGTCCCGCTGTTCCTGCTCGGCACCCCGGCCTGGCTGGCCCGGTGGGTCCTCGCACCGGGGAGCCGACGGTTCGCCGTCGTCCGGACGTGCTCACGGTTCCTGCCCGCGGTGATCGTGTTCAACGTCATGCTGGCGCTCACCCACATCCCGGCCCTCGTGAACGCCAGCGCCGAGAACGGCCTGCTCCACTTCGGCGTCCACGCCGCCCTCTTCCTCACCGCCTTCGTGGTGTGGATGCCGGTGCTCAGCCCGCTCCCGGAGATCCCCCGGCTGAGCTGGCTCATGCGCATGGTGTACCTGTTCCTCCAGTCGATCATCCCCACGGTGCCGGCGTCGTTCATGACGATGGGCGATGCCCCGCTCTACAAGCATTACGTGGGCCTGACGAACCTCTGGGGCCTGAGCACCCTCGAGGACATGCAGATCGCCGGCCTGATCATGAAGATCGGGGCCGGGATGTTCACCTGGGCCCTGATCGCCACGATCTTCTTCCGCTGGGCCGCCGACGAGGAGCGTCGCCAGCGACCCCAGGTCCGGCGGGCGCTGGAGCGGGAGCTGGAGCAGATCGCGGCGGGCCCGGGGTCCCCCGCAGGCGTCCGCGACGCGTAATGTGAGGTACCGATGACCACGACCGACGTCGAAGCGACCGGCGGGCCCGGCGACGGGTCCGGCGAGGAGGCCGGGACCGACCTCGTCCCGGCGGGTGACGGGGGCGACCTCGTCCCGGCCGGCGTCGGCGCGCTCCCGCGCTCCCGCCCGGCGCTGCTCGAGCCCGACACCGACCCCCGGGCCGAGGCGCTGCGCTCACGGCTGCTGCTGCCTCTCCTCCTGCCGATCGCCTCGGCCGTGGCGATCGCGTTCTTCGCCATCAACCTCTCGCGGGCGCTGCTCGCCGGCGGGCCGACCGGGGCATTGATCCTGGCGTCGATCTTCACCCTGGTGATCCTGGGCGGCGCCGCCTGGGTCTCGTCGCAGCCCCAGCTGAGCACCGGTGCCCTCTCGGTGATCCTCGTGGTGCTGCTCGGGTTCGTCGGGGCGACCGGGCTCACGACCCTCGGGCCCTCGTCCGAGCACGGAGGCGACGAGAAGAAGGAGTCGGGCTTCGTGGAGCCCGCCGGCGACCCGGTGGCCAGCCTGGAGGTCGACGCCCTCGCGACGTTGAAGTTCCAAGCCACCGAGTTCTCCACCATCGCCGGCGTGAACGAGCTCGTGTACGTGGGCAAGGGCGGCCTCCACACCCTCGTGTTCAAGGAGTCCGAGTACCGGGGCTTCAAGCTCCAGGTCAACGGGGAGCAGGTCGACAAGAAGAAGATCGACCTCCAGCCGGGGACCTTCACGATCTACTGCAACATCCCCGGCCACGAGGCCGCCGGGATGATCGCCAAGCTCGTGGTCGGGGACGCGATCAGCGAGTGACGTCCGCCCCGGCGGGCACCACCACCCGCAGGGCGCCCGGCAGCACGTCGACCGTGGCCGGGAGCGGTCCGATCTGCTCGCCGCCGGCGTAGATCTCCTGGCCGGGTGGTCCCTCGATCGTCACCGTCGTGCCCCGGAGATGCTCGACCCCGTCGATGCCCAGGTGCGTGCCCCGGATCATGCGGGGGAAGCAGGTGAGCACCCGGGCCCGGGACACCCCGTGGACGAGGATCACCTCGAGCATCCCGTCGGCGATGCGGGCCGGGGGCGCGATCGCCATGCCGCCCCCGTACACCGGGGTGTTGGCGACCGCCACGAGCCACGCGCGCCCCGACCACTCCGTGTCGTCCACCCGCACCCGCATCGCGGTCGGCCGGTAGGTGGCGATCGCGCGGACGGCGGCCACGGCGTAGAGCGCGGTGCCCGACAGCCGGGTGACCGCGTTGGCCCAGCGGTTGACCTCACCGTCGAGTCCGCTGTGGGCGACGGTGGTGAACCGACGGGTGCCGCCGTCGGCGGTACGGATCCGGCCCAGGTCGACCCGGGTCTCGCGACCGGCGTCGATCACCCGGAGCGCGGCGAGGGGGTCCTCGGGATCCAGCCCGAGCCCGCGGGCGAAGTCGTTGCCGGATCCGACCGGCACCACGGCGAGCCGTCCGTCGTGCTCGGCGGCGCACTCGGCGAGGCCCAGCACGGTGCCGTCGCCACCGCACGCGAGCACGCCGTCGCCGCGCGCGAACGCGTCGGTGGCGACCTCGGCCCCTTCGGCTGCATCGGCGGTGGCATGCACGGGGATCCCCCGGGCCCGCAGCGCGTCGCCGACCCGGGCGATCTCCTCGGCACCGCGACGACGGCCGGCGCGAGGGTTCACCACGGCGGTCCAGGGCACGGGGCGGGAGCGTAGCCACCCCCGTCGCCCGACGGAGTCCGTGGACGCGGGCGCCCCGGGCTAGCGTCCCGCCCGTGGTCGGCGACCTCGATCCTGCCCGGATCCCTGCACACGTGGCTGTCGTGATGGACGGCAACGGCCGGTGGGCGCAGCGGCGCGGCCTGAAGCGGACCGACGGCCACGCGGCGGGGGAGGAGGCCCTGTTCGACACGGTCGAGGGTGCGCTCGAGATCGGCCTGCCCTGGCTGACCGTCTACGCCTTCTCCACCGAGAACTGGCGACGGCCGCTCGACGAGGTGCGGTTCCTGATGCGGTTCAACGAGAGCCTCCTGCTGCGACGCCGCGACGACCTCGACGCGCGCGGCGTCCGGGTCCGCTTCATCGGGCGGCGGGGTGGACGCGTCCCCAACCGGGTCGCCCGCCACATCGCCGACACCGAGGCGATGACCGCTCGGAACCGGAGGATGACCCTGACCTTCGCCTTCAACTACGGCGGCCGGGCCGAGATCGTCGATGCCGTGCGGGCCGTCGCCATCCAGGTGCAGGCCGGGCGGCTCGACCCGGCGCGGATCGACGAGCGCACGATCGCCCGGCACCTCTACGCCCCCGACATGCCCGACCCCGATCTCGTCGTGCGCACCTCGGGCGAGCACCGCATCTCGAACTACCTCCTCTGGGAGGTCGCCTACTCCGAGCTGGTGTTCACCGACGTGTGCTGGCCGGACTTCCGGCGGGCCGACCTCTTCGCCGCGATCCGGGAGTACCAGGGGCGTCGGCGCCGGTTCGGTGCGGTGGACGAGCCCGGCGCCTGACGGCGACCCGGATCACACGCCTGTGATTTAGACTGCGCCGGTGCCCACCGCCGCGCCGGGATCCGCCCGGGGCCAGCGCCTCTACCGCGACCGGGGGGTGGTGCTGCGCTCGATCAAGCTCGGCGAGGCGGACCGGATCGTCACGCTGATGAGCGAGGGGCACGGCAAGGTCCGGGCCGTGGCCAAGGGGATCCGCAAGACCGGGTCGAAGTTCGGGGGCCGCCTCGAGCCGGCGACCCACGTCGCCTTCCAGTGCCATCGGGGCCGCGAGCTCGACGTGGTCACCCAGGTGGAGACCATCGACGCCCACCGGGCGCTGCGCGAGCACTACGGGTGCCTCACCCATGCCGTGTCGATGCTCGAGGCGGTCGACCAGGTCGCGCTCGAGCGGGAGCCCGACCCGGCCCTCTACCGCATGCTGGAGCGGGCCCTGCGGACCCTGGCCGAGCAGCCCTCCCCGGCGGTCAGCACCGCCTTCTTCTGGAAGCTGCTCTCGCTCGAGGGCTTCCACCCCGTCGTGGACCAGTGCACCCGCTGCGGGGGTCCGGCGCCCTTCCGGGCCTGGGACCTCCGGGCCGGCGGGGTCTGCTGCGGGGCCTGCGTGCTCGGAGGGCGGCCGATGGCGCCCGGCACGGCCGAGACGATCGCCCGGATCGTCGGTGGCGGCCTCGCGGGCGTGCTCGCCGACCCCCCCGACGATCGGGTCCTCGGCGAGGTGGAGCGGCTGGCCGTGGCGTCGCTCGAGTTCCACTCGGAGCGCCGCCTGAAGAGCGCGTCGCTGCGCTGACCCGGACCGGGTCCTCCGGCGACCCGGCGGTAGCATTCGGCCCGCATGGCTGCCCCGGACCGCATGGACCGCGTCGTCAACCTCGCCAAGCGCCGGGGGCTGGTCTTCCCGTCGAGCGAGATCTACGGCGGCTTCCGGTCGACCTGGGACTACGGGCCCCTCGGGGTGCTGCTCAAGCGCAACGTCAAGGACGCCTGGTGGCGCTCCATGGTGCAGATGCGCGACGACGTCGTCGGCCTCGACAGCGCGATCCTCATGACGCCCCGGGTCTGGGAGGCGAGCGGCCACGTCGCCACCTTCACCGACCCGCTCGTCGACTGCCGCAACTGCAAGGAGCGGTTCCGGGCCGATCAGCTGCCCGACTCGGGGGCGTGCCCGAACTGCGGGGTCAAGGAGTCCTTCACCGAGGCCCGGCACTTCAACCTGATGTTCAAGACCTTCGTCGGCCCGGTCGAGGACGACGCCTCGGTGGCCTACCTCCGCCCCGAGACCGCCCAGGGGATCTTCGTCAACTTCCCCAACGTGCAGACCACGACCCGCAAGAAGCCACCGTTCGGGATCGCCCAGATCGGCAAGTCGTTCCGCAACGAGATCACCCCCGGCAACTTCGTCTACCGGACCCGTGAGTTCGAGCAGATGGAGATGGAGTTCTTCGTCCCCCCCGAGGACGGCGCCCGGTGGTTCGAGTACTGGTGCGAGGAGCGACTGCGGTGGTACGTCGATCTCGGGATCCCCGAGGACCAGCTGCGACTGCGGCCCCACGAGACCGACGAGCTCTCCCACTACTCCGCGGGCACCGCCGACGTCGAGTTCCGCTACCCGTGGGGCTGGGGTGAGCTCGAGGGGATCGCCAACCGCACCGACTACGACCTCACCCAGCACGCGACCTTCTCCGGCCAGGACCTCTCGTACTACGACCAGGAGCACGACCGGCGCTACGTGCCCCACGTCATCGAGCCGGCCGCGGGTGCCGACCGGGCCACGCTCGCCTTCCTCCTCGCGGCGTACGACGAGGAGGAGGTCCCCGACGCGAAGGGTGGCACCGACCGTCGCACCGTGCTGCGCCTCGACCCCCGGCTCGCGCCGGTGAAGGTCGCGGTGCTGCCGCTGTCGAAGCACGAGCAGCTCGTGCCGCTCGCGACCGAGGTCGCCGACATGCTGCGGCCCCACTTCATGATCGACGTCGACGCGGCCGGGTCGATCGGCAAGCGCTACCGACGCCAGGACGAGGTGGGCACGCCGCTGTGCGTGACCGTCGACTTCGAGTCGGTCGACGACCGGGCGGTCACCGTGCGCGACCGCGACACCATGGCCCAGTACCGGGTGGCGATCCCCGAGCTGCTGGCGCTGCTGCGCGAGCGACTGGGGTGACCGTGGCCGACCCGTCCCACTACGACGTCATCGGCGCCGACCCCGGGGCGGCCAAGGCCGACCTGAAGGCCGCCTACGCCGCCGCGCTCGAGCAGGCCCAGGCCGCGGGCGACACCGAGGCGACCGCGGCGGTGCGCCGGGCCTGGCAGGTCCTGAGCGACCCGGTGCAGCGCCAGCGCTACGACGACGAGATCGGTCTCACCGGACGTGGCGCCGGGTCGGCGCCGACGCCCCGGGGCACGCCCGCCGACGCCGCCGACGCCGGCGCCGCCGAGGAGGGTGCCGGGGACGCGGTGGCCGCGACCGGCGGGCCGGTCGTCCCCTCGGTCGTCCCGGGGCCGTCGGGGGTGCCCGAGGCGCTCGAGCAGCCGACCATCGGCCGCCGGATGACCGCATCGCTCATCGACGTCGTCACGCTCCTCGCCGGGTACGTGGCGCTGACCGCGGTCGCCTACGCCGGGCTGAGCGGGGACACCGCCCGGTACGTGGCCCTCATCGTCCTGTTCGAGGTCCTCGTGATCGGCCTGTTCGTGGTCCCCACCATCCGCACCGGTCAGACCCTGGGCAAGCGCTTCACCTACATCATGTGCGTGGACCGTGGGTCCGGATCCCTGCCCACGGTCGCCCAGGTGGTGCGCCGCTACCTCGTCCCGATGGTGGCCGTGCCGGCGCTCCTCCAGATGGGGGCGTTCCTCGCCCTGTTCTTCGGGCTCTCGTACACCATGGGCCGCGACCAGGTGTCGCTGGCCGACCGCCTGGCCCGCACCGCCGTGGTCGTCGCGCGCTACCAGCCCCCGCGGCCCGGCCGGGGCGCCTGAGCCCCGCCCGCCGCCCCGCTCGCGGCCCCGCTCGCCGCCCCGGCCGCTGCCCCGCTCGCCGCCCCGCTCGGCGGCCGACGAGTCGGCGGGGCCGGGGCCCGGATCAGTAGGCTCGGTCCGCTCCGGGGCCGTTCGGTCCCCGGACGGTCCCCGGACGCTGCGCACCGACCGGACGCACCGCCCCCAGACCCCGACGAGACCGGGAGAGCACCGTGAAGTACGTGTACGCCTTCGAGGAGGGCGACAAGAGCCAGAAGTACCTCCTGGGTGGCAAGGGGGCGAACCTCGCCGAGATGACCAGGCTGGGCCTGCCCGTCCCGCCCGGCTTCACCATCACCACCGAGGCGTGCAAGGTCTACATGGCCGGGCACGACACCCTCCCCGAGGGGCTCATGGACGAGGTCGCCGGGGAGGTGCGCGCGCTCGAGGCGAAGATGGGCAAGCGGCTCGGCGACGTCGACGACCCGCTGCTGGTGTCGGTCCGCTCGGGCGCCCCCTTCTCGATGCCGGGGATGATGGACACGGTCCTCAACCTCGGCCTCAACGACACCTCGGTGCAGGGCCTGGCCAAGCAGACCGCCAACGAGCGCTTCGCCTACGACTCCTACCGGCGCTTCGTGCAGATGTTCGGCAAGATCGTCCTCGACGTCCCGGGCGACGCGTTCGAGCACGCGCTCGAGGCGCTCCGCGACGAGCGTGGCGTGGCGACCGACCCCGAGCTGTCGGCCGACGACCTCAAGGGCCTCGTCGCGACCTTCCAGGGGATCGTGCGTGAGCGGGCCGGGATCGAGTTCCCCCAGGACCCGTCGGAGCAGCTGCGCTTCGCGATCGAGGCGGTGTTCAAGTCCTGGAACGGCGAGCGGGCCCGGATCTACCGGCGGATGGAGGACATCCCCGACGACCTCGGCACCGCGGTGAACGTCCAGACCATGGCCTTCGGCAACAAGGGCGAGGACTCCGGCACCGGGGTCGCGTTCACCCGCGACCCGGCCACCGGTGAGAACCGGCCCTACGGCGACTTCCTCACCAACGCCCAGGGCGAGGACGTCGTGGCCGGCATCCGGGTGACCGAGCCGCTCGACGCCATGGCCAACCACTTCCCGGAGTGTCACGAGCAGCTCCTCGGGGTGATGACGCTCCTGCAGAACCACTACCGCGACATGTGCGACATCGAGTTCACCATCGAGCAGGGCCGTCTCTTCATCCTCCAGACGCGCGTGGGCAAGCGCACCGCCGTCGCCGCCCTGCGCATGGCGGTCGAGATGGAGGCCGAGGGCCTCATCGACAAGCGCGAGGCCGTGCTGCGGGTCCAGCCCGAGCAGCTCGACCAGCTCCTGCACCCGCAGTTCGACCCCGACGCCAAGTACACGGCGATCACCAAGGGGCTCAACGCCTCGCCCGGCGCCGCGGTCGGTCAGGTCTACTTCACCGCCGACGACGCCGAGGCGCGGCACGAGGAGGGCCAGCGGGTCATCCTGGTGCGGCCCGAGACCTCGCCCGACGACCTCCACGGCATGATCGCGGCCGAGGGCATCCTCACGTCGCGCGGTGGGCTCGTGAGCCACGCCGCGGTCGTCGCCCGGGGCATGGGCACGCCCGCGGTCTGCGGGGCGTCGGAGCTCGAGATCGACCTCGGCGCCCGCCAGTTCAAGGTCGGTGACACCGTCGTGCGCGAGGGCGAGGTCATCTCCATCAACGGCAACACCGGCGAGGTCGTCGTCGGCGCGGTGCCGGTGGTGACCCCCGAGCCGACCGGGCCGTTCGGCGTGATCCTGGGCTGGGCCGACGAGTTCCGGACCCTCGGGGTGCGCACCAACGCCGACCTGCCCCACGACGCCGAGGTCGCGCGCGGCTTCGGGGCCGAGGGCATCGGGCTGTGCCGGACCGAGCACATGTTCCTCGGGTCCCGGCTCCACCTCGTGCAGCGGTTCATCCTCGCCGCCTCGGTGGAGGAGGAGCGCCAGGTGCTCGGCGAGCTGGCGACCTCCCAGAAGGAGGACTTCCTCGGGATCCTCGAGGCCATGGACGGGCTCCCGGTGACCGTGCGCCTGCTCGACCCGCCCCTCCACGAGTTCCTCCCCGACATCGAGGAGCTCGTCGTGAAGAAGGCGCTCGGCGAGCTCGACGAGGCGGGCCAGGTGCTGCTCAACGCAGCCGAGCACTGGAAGGAGGCCAACCCGATGCTCGGCACCCGGGGGGTGCGGCTCGGGATCCTCAAGCCGGAGCTCTACAAGATGCAGGTCCGGGCGTTGCTCGAGGCTGCGATCGAGCGCAAGCTGAAGGGCGGGAACCCGATCGTCGAGATCATGATCCCGTTGTCGGTGTCCAAGGCCGAGCTCGCTCTGGCCGTGAGCTGGGTGCGTGAGGTCGCCGAGTCGCTCTTCGGCGCGGGGGCCGACCTCGGTGGCGTCGACTACAAGGTCGGCACGATGATCGAGACCCCCCGGGCCGCGCTCGTCGCCGACGAGATCGCCGACGTGGCCGAGTTCTTCTCGTTCGGCACCAACGACCTCACCCAGATGACGTTCGGCTTCTCCCGCGACGACATCGAGGGTCGGTTCATGCCCGTGTACCTCGAGCGCCAGCTGCTGCCCTACAACCCGTTCGAGACGATCGACATGGAGGGCGTCGGCGGGCTCGTCCGGACGGCGGTCCG
>CAIUKV010000267.1 GCA_903899845.1 uncultured Actinomycetes bacterium | reverse complement strand
CTTGGTGACGGCCTTGGTGGTGTTGCCCACCGCGTCGAGGCTCACCATGATCCGCTCGGCGTCGCCCTCGAACTCACCCGACATCTCGGCGATCCCGGCGGCGTTGTCGGCGACCGGCCCGAAGGTGTCCTCCGACACCACGACGCCGGTGGTGGCGAGCATGCCCATGCCGGTGAGAGCCACCAGGTAGAGGGAGAACTGGATGTTGCCGTCGCCGAGACCGATGGCGACGCCGATCGCCACCGCGATGGCGACGATGGCCCACACGGTGGACTCGAGCCCGGTGCCGATGCCCGAGAGCACCGTGGTGGCCGGACCGGTGCGGGCCGACTCGGCGATCTCCTTGACCGGGGCGCGCTCGGTGGACGTGAAGTACTCGGTGAGATGGCTCACCACCTGGGCGAGCACCAGACCGACGACCACCGCGGCGAAGACCTTCCAGCCGGCGTTGGTGGTCTGGCCGTCCTCCCCCTTGTTGCCGACGTAGAGGATCGCCACCAGGAACGTCCCGATGACGGTCAGCACACCCGCGGTGATGAAGCCCCGGTTGATCGGGGCCATGGCCGACTTGTCCCGGTCGGTGGCCCGTACGGCGAACACGCCGACGATCGAGGCGAGCACGCCGATGGCCCGGGCGACCAGCGGGAAGACGAGGCCGAGGGCCGGGTTCATGCCGATCGACTCGAACGCAGCGACGCCGAGGATGATCGAGGCCACCAGCGTCACCTCGTAGCTCTCGAACAGGTCGGCGGCCATGCCCGCGCAGTCGCCCACGTTGTCGCCCACGTTGTCGGCGATGGTGGCGGGGTTGCGGGGGTCGTCCTCGGGGATGCCCTGCTCGACCTTGCCCACGAGGTCGGCGCCCACGTCAGCCGCCTTGGTGAAGATGCCGCCCCCGACCCGCATGAACAGCGCGATCAGGGAGCCGCCGAACCCGAAGCCGACCAGGATCGCCGACGACGTGTTCTGGAAGATGAGGATGATGACGGTGGCGCCGAGCAGGCCGAGGCCGACCGTGAACATGCCGGCCACACCGCCGGTGCGGAAGGCGACCTTGAGCGCCGCCTTGAGCGACCCGGTCCGGGCGGCCGCCGCGGTGCGGACGTTGCCCCGGACGGCGAGGTACATGCCGATGAAGCCGGTGAGGCCGGAGAGGATGCACCCGGCGACGAAGGCGATGGTGCGGAAGGCCCCGGACTGCACGAACGACAGGGCGACGTCACCGTTGGGCTTGAGGACCTCGGTCGAGGTCACGAACACCAGCACGGCGACGGGGACGAGGATCAGCGCGATGGTCCGGAACTGGCGCCGGAGGTAGGCCATCGCCCCTTCCTGGATCGCCCCGGCGATCTCGATCATCTTGGGGGTGCCCTGGTCGGAGGCCAGCACCCCCCTCACGAGCCCGAAGCCCACGGCGAGGGCCAGGAGGGCGGTGACGGCGCAGAAGGCGAGCCAGTACCACTCCGTGCTGCCCAAGTCGAACTTCTGGTATCCGCCCTCCGCCGCAAGGATGAGGTGGTGCATCCGGTGCTCGCTCCTTCACTCGGCCGCGGCGCCGCCGCCGGGATCTCCGGCGAGGCGTTCGGGGCCCCCTGGGCGCACCCCCGGCCCCGGCGGCTGCCGGCACCCGGGGAACGCGCGCGTTCCCGCACCCGGTCTGGGCGCGGGCGAACCCTATGGTGGCAGGCCGAGCGGGGTCCAATCCGGATGCACGGATGCCCGGGATGCCCCCGATGTCGGGATCTCCGATCCGGGGACCCGCGGAACGTGGACCCCCCGACGCCGGCGGGTCCGGGATGTCCGGGCCGGCGTCAGTCGGTGTGGTACGGGACGCTGGTGACCACGAGGCCCTTGCGGAACAGCAGGCGGCCCTTGAGGATCAGGGCGCTCTGGTTGTGCAGGACGTGCTGCCACCAGTGCTTCACCACGAACTCGGGGATCAGCACGGTCACGATGTCGTTGTCGTAGCGGTCGCCGAGGTCGTCGAGGAACCTCAGCACCGGTCGGCTCAGCTCCCGGTAGGGCGAGTACACGGTCTCGAGCGGGACGTCGAGCTCGAAGTCCCGCCACTGGTCGTGGATGCGCTGCTGCTCCTCGTCGTCGGTGACGACGCTCACCGCGACCAGATGGCTCGGGTTGAGCGACTTGGCGTAGGCGAGCGCGTCGAGAACCCCCCGGTGCACCCGGCCCACGAGCACCACCACCGTGTGGTTCATCCGCCGGGGGCGGAAGCCGGGCTCCACGTGGAGGCTGCGCTCGATGCGGGAGTAATGGCGGTGGATCCCCTTGAACAGCAGGATCACCGCCGGGATCACCACGATCGGGAGCCAGGCGCCGCTCGAGAACTTGGTGACCGCCACGATGATGAGCACCACGAAGGTCGCGACCGCGCCGATGGCGTTGATGACGGTGCTGCGCCGCCACCCCGGCTCCCGCTCCGTGAGGTGGTGACGGACCATGCCCGACTGCGAGAGCGTGAACGAGGTGAACACGCCGACCGCGTACAGGGGGATCAGAGCGTTGGTCACCCCGCCGAACGCGATGATGAGCCCACCGGCGGCGGCCGCGAGGAAGATCACGCCGTTCGAGAACACCAGGCGGTCGCCGCGATTGGCGAACTGCCGGGGCAGGTAGCCGTCCCTCGCGATGATCGACGAGATCCGGGGGAAGTCGGCGTAGGCGGTGTTGGCCGCCAGGGTGAGGATCAGCGCCGTGGCGATCTGCAGGACGAAGAAGATCGCGCCGTTGCCGAAGATCAGCAGGCCCATCTGGGCGATGACCGTCTTCTCCTCACTGGGGTACGGGTCGACGTGGCTGGCCAGCAGGGACAGGCCGAAGAACAGGGACCCCAGGATGCTGGCCATGATCACGAGGGTGGTGGCCGCGTTGCGGGACTCGGGCCGCCGGAAGGCCGGGACCCCGTTCGAGATGGCCTCGACCCCGGTGAGGGCGACCGCCCCGGAGGAGAACCCCTTGAGCACCAGGAACAGGCCGAGCGTCCCCCCGGTGACGGCGAACTCGGGATCGGTGGGCAGGGGGACGCGCCCGATGTCGCCGGCGATGAGATCGCGGTAGAGCCCGTACAGGACGAGACCCGAGATCATCACGATGTAGAGGTAGGTCGGCGCCGTGAACAGGGCACCCGATTCCTTGATCCCCCGGAGGTTCGCGAGCGTGATGAGGACGATGAGCCCGAGGCCGAGCAGGACGCGGTGCTCGGCGAGATCGGCGAACACCGGGATCGAGATGATCGCCGCGACCCCGGCGGAGATCGAGACCGCGACGGTGAGGATGTAGTCGACGAGGAGCGATGCGCCCGCGACGAGCGACGGCATCTCGCCGAGGTTCTCGCGGCTCACGACGTAGCTGCCGCCCCCGCTCGGGTAGGCGAAGATCGTCTGGCGGTACGAGAACGCGACGATGGTCAGCAGCGTGGCGACGCCGATCGCGATCGGGACCAGCGTGCCGAGACCGAGCGCCAGGCTGGAGGCACCGAGCGCGGTGACGAACAGGATCTCCTCGGTGGCGTACGCCGTGGACGAGATCGCGTCGGAGGAGAACACCGCGAGCGCGACGGGCTTCGAGATCCGTTGGTGCTCCTGCTCGGTGGTCGGCAACGGCCGCCCCACCAGCAGACGCTTGAACGTCTCGAGCATCGGTCCCTCCCCGTCGCCGCCGGGATGCCGAGGCGACGCAGGCCATGCTGCCACCAACGGGCCCGCGCGCACGACCTCGCCCGGACAGCATCACGTCAGGTCCCCCAGGTCCGCCCGCGGGTCGGGCGGGCCGTTAGCATCCGGGGCGAGGCAGGCCACGCAGGGAGGCGCCGTGCACGTCGTGATCGTCGGCTGCGGACGCGTGGGGACCGAGCTCTCCGGCGTCCTCGAGCAGCTGGGCCACTCCGTGGCCGTCATCGACAAGAACCCCCGGGCCTTCCGGCGCCTCCCCGCCGACTTCGCCGGCCGCACCGTCGTGGGCCTCGGCTTCGACCGCGACGACCTCGCCGAGGCCGGCATCGAGGGGGCCGGAGCGGTGGCCGCGGTCACGAGCGGCGACAACACCAACATCCTCTCGGCCCGCATCGCCCGCGAGCACTACGGCATCGAGCGGGTCGTCGCCCGGATCTACGACCCCCGGCGGGCCGTGATCTACCAGCGGCTCGGGATCCCGACCGTCGCCACCGTCTCGTGGACCACCGACCAGGTCCTGCGACGACTGCTGCCCAGCAGCGAGCAGCCCCACGACTGGATGGACCCGAGCGGCCGGGTGTGCCTGGTCGAGTTCCACCTCCCCGCGGTCTGGGCGGGCAAGCGGCTGGGAGGCCTCGACCAGGCCGGCCGCTTCCGCCTGACCGCAGTGGCCCGGCTCGGCGAGGCTCGCATCGCCACCCCGGAGGTCGTCGGCCAGGAGGGCGACATCGTCATGTTCATGGCCGCCGTCGACGCCGTCGACGAGCTGCGCCACCGCCTCGACCAGGGACCGGTGCACTGATGCGCGTCGCGATCGCCGGAGCCGGCAACGTCGGCTGCTTCATCGCCAACGACCTCCACGCCACCGGGCACGACGTGCTGCTCATCGAGCAGCTGCCCGAGGTCCGGGACCGGGCCGAGGTCGCCGACGGCGTCGAGTGGCACATCGGCGACGCGTGCGAGGTGTCGTCGCTGGCCGAGGCCGGCCTCGAGCGCTGCGACGTGGTGGTGGCCGCCACCGGCGACGACGAGGACAACCTCGTCGTGTCGCTCCTCGCCAAGCAGGAGTTCGCGGTCCCCCGGGTGATCGCCCGGGTCAACCACCCCGAGAACGAGTGGATGTTCAACGAGAACTGGGGGGTGGACCTCTCCGTCTCGACCCCGCATCTGATCACCGCGCTGGTCGAGGAGGCGGTCACGGTCGGGCGCCTCGTCCGGCTGCTCCACTTCGAGGGCGGCAAGGTCGACCTGGTCGAGGTGACCCTGGCCGACGACTCCCCGTTGGTCGACCGGTCGATCCGCGACGTCGAGGTGCCCCGCGACGCCACCATCGTGGCCATCATCCGCCGGGAGCACGTGGTCATGCCCCGGGGCGACACGGTGTTCGAGGCCCGCGACGAGGTCATCGCCCTCGTGACGCCTGACTCCGAGGAAGCGATGCGCCGGCTCCTCACCGGGTCCTAGCCCCGCGGTCAGCCGGCGGCGGGTCTACGCCAGGAACGTGTAGTCGGGGTTGTAGAAGAGCAGCATCCGGCCGTCGAGCGCTGCGGTCCCGGCGACGGCGAGCTTCCGGCCCGGCGTCATCCCCGCGATCGCGCGGCGGCCGAGGAACACCGCGATGGCGGACCCGTTGCCGTCGGAGAAGGTCACTTCGAGCGCCGGGGCGCCGGCGCGGGGAACGACCCGCGTCGATCGCACCTCACCGCCCGTCGCGGCGCGGGTGCGGGGCCGGATCTCTGCGATCGGCACGAAGCCCTGCACGCGGCAGAATTCGGTGAGCTCCTCGCGGTCGAGCTGGTCGACCGGAGTGGTCAGGCGGTGCACGGCTCGGCGGAACGCCACGTCCGTACGCTAGCGCCGGTGACGCCAATTCCCGGAGGACGACTCCTACTCTGACGGCCGTGCCGCTCCCGCCCCCCCGGTCCCGCCG
>CAIUKV010000266.1 GCA_903899845.1 uncultured Actinomycetes bacterium | reverse complement strand
TGCCGCAGATCATCGGCCAGATCTGTTTCAACGTGACCGACATCGAGCGGTCGATCGACTTCTGGGCCAACGTGATGGGGATCCCGCTGCAGAGCCGCACCGAGATCCCCGGCGTGCTCGAGGCGGTCCACCAGGCCCCCGAGGGCGGGTCCCGGATCCAGCTCGCCCAGTGGCTCGAGCGCGAGGGCCCCATCGACATGGGCACCTCGATGTGGAAGATCTACGTGAACACCTCCGACGTGCAGGCCCTGTTCGAGAAGGCCGTGGCCTACGGGTGCGAGGTCGACATGGAGCCGACCCGCCTCGACCGCTGGCCCGTCACCGTCGCCTTCGTGAAGGACCCCGACGGCTACATCCTCGAGCTGATCGAGTACCACGAGGGCATGCCCGTCGGTGTGCCCGACCCGAAGGCGTCGACCCGCTCGTGAACGACTTCACCGATCGCGTCGCGGTCATCACCGGGGGTGGCGGCGGCATCGGCAAGGCGATGGGTGCCGCGTTCGCCCGCGAGGGCGGGAAGGTCGTGCTGTCCGACGTGCACCAGCCGTCGCTCGACGCCGCGGTCGACGAGCTGCGGGCCGGGGGCGCCGACGTGTTCGGGGTGCTCACCGACGTCTCGAGGCTCGAGTCGGTCGAGGCCCTGCGCGACGCCACCGTCGACCACTTCGGACGCATCGACGTCGTCTGCAACAACGCCGGGGTCGCCTCGGGGGCGCACGGTCGCCTCTGGGAGCACGAGATCAACGACTGGCGCTACGCGATGAGCGTCCACGTCTACGGCGTGATCAACGGGATCAACGCGTTCGTCCCCTGGCTGCTCGAGCACAACGACGACGGCCACATCGTGAACACGTCGTCGCACAACGGCGGGTTCGCGCCCGTCTACGCAGCGCCGACCTACGCCACGTGCAAGGCGGCGGTCGTGACGCTCTCCGAGTGCCTGTTCGGGCAGCTGCGCGAGATCGGCTCGAACATCGGGGTGTCGGTGCTGTTCCCCTCGGGCCGCACCGAGGGGATCCTGAACACCGGGATCTGGACGCCGCGCGAGCGGCCGCCCGGCTACGAGTCGGAGGCCCCGATCGACACCACGTCCAAGATGCAGATGTGGATCGACATGAAGGAGCAGGCGGGCGACCCGGTGCAGTTCACCCCGCTCTCCGAGGTGGCCGACACGATGATCGACGGCCTGCGGGCCAACCGGTTCTGGATGGTCGAGGAAGGCCGGTTCGAGGACCTCGTCCAGGCCCGGGCCGACGTCATCCTGCGCCGGGCCGACCCGCAGTACCCGATCGGCGCCTGACCCCCGCGGTCGGTGCCGCCCCGGCGGCCCGACGGCTCACTCGACGTCGAGGCCCTCGAGGGTCCCGGCGTCACGCCACTCGCGCAGCAGCCGGAAGAACGCCGGGGCCCCACCCCCGTAGTTGCCGCCGAACCACCCCGGGCCCTCCCCCGGGCGCCCTTCGTTGTTGTAGTAGCCGGGCGTGCACGACTCCTGGAACTCGGCTCGGCTCCCGGCCGAGGCCGTGATCACCGCCACCCACTCGGCCTCCGCCTCGGCGGTCGGCTCCACCGTGCGGGCGCCGGCCGCCTCGGCCGCACCGATGACGTAGGCCACGTGGCGGCTCTGCTCGTTGTAGAGCTCGGTGAAGTTGGGCGACACCCCCGACTGCACCCCGCCCATGTGGAACAGGTTCGGGAACCCGTGGCTGCAGAAGCCGTGGAAGGTGGCGACCTGACGTCCCCACTTCTCGCCGAGCGTCTCGCCGTCGCGCCCGGTGATGTCGAACCCGGCCCGCTGCGTGTACGCGGTGCCCACCT
This sequence comes from uncultured Actinomycetes bacterium, assembly GCA_903899845.1. Classification (GTDB taxonomy): domain Bacteria; phylum Actinomycetota; class Acidimicrobiia; order IMCC26256; family PALSA-555; genus CAIUKV01. The sequence continues at coordinate 2,945 of CAIUKV010000266.1, read as the reverse complement.
CGAAGCCGGTCGCGAAGATCAGGCAGTCGACCTCGTACTCGACCCCGGCGACGACCACGCCCCGCTCGGTGACGCGCTCGACACCCTTGCCGCCGGTGTCGACGAGGGTGACGTTGGGGCGGTTGAACGTGGGCAGGTAGTCGTCGTGGAAGCAGGGTCGCTTGCAGAACTGCCGGTAGTACGGCTTGAGCGCCTCGGCGGTGACGGGGTCCTCGACGACGGCGTCGACCCGGGCCCGGATCTGCTCCATCTTCTGGAAGTCGGCCAGCTCCATCCGCTCGGCGATCTCCTCGGGGCTCGCGCCCCGGGCGATGAGGTCGAGCATCCCGAGACTGGTGAGGTTGCGGATGATCTCGGTCCAGCCGTCGCTGACGAGGTCCTCCTCGGCGAACCCGCCGGACACGAGTGCCCCGAAGTTGTCGATGCGGTCCTGCTGCCAGCCCGGCGGGAGCGACGCCGCCCACTCCGGGTCGGTGGGCCGGTTGCCCCGCACGTCGATCGACGACGGCGTGCGCTGGAACACGTAGAGGTGCCCGGCCCACTCGCCCAGGTGCGGGATGCACTGCACCGCCGTGGCTCCGGTGCCGATGATGCCGACGCGCTTGTCCCGCAGACCGACCAGGCCGCCGGTGGTGTCGCCCCCGGTGTAGGCGTAGTCCCAGCGGCTCGAGTGGAACGAGTGACCACGGAAGTCCTCGACCCCGGGGATGCCCGGGAGCTTGGGCCGGCTCAGCGGCCCGATGGCCATCACGACGTAGGTCGCGGTCATGCGGTCGCCACGGTCGGTGTGGACGGTCCAGCGGGCCGTCGGCCCGTCCCACTCCATGCCGGTCACCCGGGTCCGGAAGCAGGCGTCCCGGTAGAGGTCGAAGTGCTCGGCCACGGCCCGGCTGTGGTCCCAGATCTCGGGGCCGTGGGAGTACTTCTCCTTCGGCATGTAGCCGAGCTCCTCGAGGAGCGGCAGGTAGATGTACGACTCGATGTCGCACTGCACCCCGGGATACCGGTTCCAGTACCACGTGCCCCCGACGTCGGCGCCCGTCTCGATCAACCTGATGCGCCCGATGCCGGCCTCGCGCAGGCGGGCCCCGGCGAGCAGCCCGCTGAACCCGGCGCCCACCACGACGACGTCGACGTGGTCGGTCAGCGGTGCCCGCGGCTCAGGCGGGCCGCCGTCGGGGTCCTCGAGGTAGCGGGCGAGGTCGCCGGTGAGGGCCCGGTACTGGTCGTTGCCGTCGGCGCGGAGCCGCTTGTCGCGCTCCTCGCGGTACCGGGCCCGCAGCCGGTCGGGGTCGAAGTCGACGGTCGCGCTCACCGGCCCTCCCACATCGCGATCAGCGAGTCGATCGTGACGGTCGCCCGCACGGCGCCGGCCTCGTCGACGATCTCGTACAGGCGCCCGTCGGGGCTGTGGTGGCTGAAGAACACCACCGCGCCGTCGGGTCCGCCCCGCTCCAGGTGCGGGTACGGGTCGCCCGCGGTCAGGTGGTGGACCCCGGCGGCGCGGACCTTGTGGACCCGGCTCCCGTCGGGCCGCAGCTCCTCGATGTGCTGCTCGCCCGCGAGCACGAGGACCGACGTGGCCGAGATGTGCCGGTGCGCCTGGCAGTGCCCGCCGCGGTCGTCGAACCGGATCAGCAGGTCGATGGTGCCTGCGTCGCGGTCCCATCCGAGGACGGCGATGTCGTGGTGGACGGGGTAGGGGCCGTCCGGATCACCCGTGATCTCGAGCCAGTCGTACGCGTCGGGGTCGATCGTGGGCATGGTCGGCTCCCCCTTGGTCCCGGCCCGGTGATCCTCCATCGTGGCACGGCCGCCGACCGTCACGCGTCGGCGTCGGCGTCGGCGGCGGCCCATCCCGGACCGGTGAGGAAGGCGCTGGTGCGGGCCCGCTCCTCGGCCGACCCGACCAGGTTGGCGCACAGCTCGGTCATCCCGGCGGCCCGGTAGGCGGCGAGGCGGTCGGTCACCTCGGCCTCGGTCCCGAGCACGACGAGGTCCACCGGGTCGGTCAGTCCCTCGGCCGCGAGCTGGCGGGCGTAGGCGGGCATCGACGCCGACCGCTCCATCAGGGTCCGGACCCGGGTGCGGGCCCCGGGGGCGTCGTCGGTGACGCAGACCGGGATGCCGACCACGATCCGGGGGGCGGGTCGCCCGGCCCGGGCCGCCGCCGCGACCAGGGCGGGCGTGATGGCGCGGCCGAGCGTCGCCGGTCCGGTCATCCAGGTGATGGTGCCGTCGGTCGCGGTCCCGGCCAGGTCCACCATGCGGGGCGCGAGGCCGGCGAGCATGACGCTCGGCGCCGGTGCGTCGACGAGGGCGCTCGCGTGCACCTGCACGTGGGTGCCGTCGAGATCGGCCCGACGCTCCGGGCCGAGCAACGACCCGAGGGCGACGAGCACCTCGGCACACGCGTCCACGATGCCCCGGTAGGGGATCCCGAACCAGCCTTCGGACACCGCGGCGTGGGTCACCCCGAGGCCGACCGTGCAGCGGCCCGGCCCGGCGACGCCGGCGACGGTGAGCGCCTGGAGGGCGAGAGGCAGCGGGTGGCGACCCTGGATCGGCACCACTGCGGTCCCGAGGTGCACGTCGGGGACGTCGTCGGCGACCACGGCGATCGTGGTGAGGGCGTCGAGGCCCATGACCTGGGGGAACCACAGGGCGTCGAAGCCGGCGGCGGCCGATGCGCGGGCCCACGCCCGGGCCTGCTCCACCGAGCCCAGGGCGGTGGCGTTGAACGTGCCCACCCGGATCCCCACGGCGCCCTCCCCGACGGCCCGCGCCGGTCGCGACGGGTCTGTACCGCCGTTACATTATTGGCGACGGGGTCCGGGGGCGGGCCAGGCCCTCGCCACGGATCGGACCCGGTCGGACCACGTCGGACCCGGTCGGACCCGGACGTACCCGGACGGTTCCAGCAGACGGCGATTCCTGGAGGTGGC
>CAIUKV010000265.1 GCA_903899845.1 uncultured Actinomycetes bacterium | reverse complement strand
GCGGAGCCGATCCCGGTCGAACACGGCCCGGCCCCGGTGGAAGTCGAAACCGTCGACCTCGATCGCGAGACGCCGATCGGGGTAGGCGAGGTCGAGGAAGTAGGTGCGTTCCCCCACGACCACACGGTGCTGGCGCCGTGGGGTCGGAAGACCGGCGGCGACGATCGCGGCGTACACGCGACGCTCGAGCTGGCTGTCGCCGGGCTCGAAGTCGCGGGTCCGCGGGCGCAGGACCCGTTCGAGGCGGGCGGGGCTGCGGCCGGGAGCGATGGTCGGCAGTCGGCGCAGCATCGCGTGGAGCACGCCCAGGGTGAGCACCCGGCGGCGCAGGCCGTCGTCGACGAGCGCGCCGAGCGCGGCGTCGTCGAAGCGGGCCGACGTGTCGACCAGCGCCCGGGCCGCCGTGAGCACCGGAATGCCGTCGACCGCGGCGACGTCGCCGGGCTCGAGGGTGCCGCTGCGGTGGACCCGGACCCCGGTCACCCGGGGCCGCCGCTCGAGCGGGACGCACACCTCGAGCGGGTGGGCGTCGAAGCCCCGGTAGGCCCACAGCACCAGGCTCGTGAAGTGCGACGCCCACGCCGGCTCCCCGGCCGCGAGGACGGCCGCCAGCACGGCCTGGGCCCGCGTCGACGGTGATCCGGCGAGGCGGAACACCCCGTGGCCCAGCCGCTCCCACCGGCCGCTGCGGCACCGGTGCCGGACCCCGTCGACGGTGACGCCCAGGGCCCGGGCCTGGGCGGCGGTGACGAGCCCGTGCTGGCGGGCGAAGACCTCGGTGATGCTGTCCACGCCCCTCCCCGACACCCCAGTCGTTTGGACGTTTCCTGGCGCCCTGGCGCCGGAAACGGTCCAAACAAGGGGTCAGAGGTCGCGGCGGCCTTCGAGGGCGCGGCCCAGGGTGATCTCGTCGGCGTACTCGAGGTCGCCGCCGACGGGGAGGCCACTGGCCAGCCGGGTCACCCGGATCTCGAGTGGCTTGCACAGTCGGGCGAGGTACATCGCGGTGGCCTCGCCCTCGATGTTCGGGTTGGTGGCGAGGATCACCTCGGTGATCCCCTCGTCGCCGATGCGCGCGAGCAGCTCCTTGATCCGCAGCTGCTCGGGCCCCACCCCTTCGATCGGCGCGATCGCACCCTGCAGCACGTGGTACGAGCCGTGGAACTCGTGCGTGCGCTCGACCGCCACGATGTCGCGCGCCTCCTCGACCACACAGCAGACCGTGCGGTCACGCCGCTCGTCGAGGCAGTAGGTGCAGAGGTCACCGGTCGCGAAGTTGAAGCACCGCCGGCACCACGTGACCTGGCGCTTGGCTTCGACGATCGTGGTCGCCAGCCGGGCCACGTCCTCGGGCGGGATCTTGAGGAGGTGGAAGGCGATCCGTTGGGCCGACTTCGGGCCGACCCCCGGGAGGCGGCCCAGCTCGTCGATGAGTGCCTGGATCGGCCCTTCGTAGACCGAGGCCACCGAGCGCCGCTACCCGAGCAGCCCGCCGAGGCCCCCGAGGTCGAGCCCGGCGGTGAGCCCGCCCATCCGCTCGGCCGCGCGGTCCTGGGCCATGCGCATCGCCTCGACCACTGCGGCCACCACGAGGTCCTCGAGCATCTCCACGTCGTCGGGATCGACCACCTCGGGAGCGATCGTCACCTTGCGGAGCTCGCCGGTCCCGGTGACCGTCGCGGTGACCATCCCCCCGCCGGCCGACGCCTCCACCGTCTCGTTGGCGAGCGCCTCCTGGGCCGCCGCCATGTCGGCCTGCATCTTCTGCACCTGACGCATCATCTGGTTGATCTGCTTGGGGTTGGTCACGGTGTCTCCCGGGAGGGGCCGGTCGGCCGGAACTGCTCGACCGTGATCAGCGGGGGTGCTCCTCGACGACGGTGGCGCCGAACTCGGCCTCGAGGATCCCGACGGACGTTACCGCCGGACCGGCGGGACGGGCGTCCTCGATCTCGTCCGGCTCGACCTCGTCGGGTGGCGGCGCGGCGGGCGGCGGCTCGTCGGCGCCGCCGCCGGGCGCACCCTGGAGGTCGACCGCATCGGACGCCACCAGCGAGAAGCGCGGGGTGCGGCCCAACCGCGCGGTCAGCGCGGTGCGGATCGTGTCGGCGTTGCTACGGAAGCGGGGCTGGGCCGCCGCGAGCATCTGCGGCGCGATCCCGAAGACCACGACGTCGCCATCGACCCGGATGGGCTGGGCGTGCTGGACCGCCGACCGGGTCGCCATGGCGAAGGTGGGGAGCAGCTCGGCCCAGGCGAGCACCACCTCGTCGAGGTCGAAGCCCGCCGCACCGGCGGGACCGGTCGGTCCCGGCTCGGCCGGCGCGACCGGCTCGGGGTTCGGATCGGCGACGTCGCCGGGCGGGACGCCGGGCGGGACGCCGGGCTCGCCGGGCTCGTCGGGCGGGGCGTCCGGGGACGGCTCGGCGGCCGACGGCTCGCCGGCCGGACGACGACGCAGCGCGCCGAGCGCGGCCTTGGGTCCGCTGCCCCCCGCCGGGCCGGCCGGGGTCGGGACCGCGGGCGCACCCGTGGGCGGCGCCGCCGGGGCCGCGCCCGAGGACGGGCGGGGCGGGGACGGGGCCGAGGCCGAAGGTGACGACGGGGCCGGGGCCGACGACGGGGCCGACGGCACCGCTCCCCCGGCGAGCGCCCGCTCGAGACGCTCGACCCGCTCGGCGAGCAGCACCAACGGGGGCCCGGCCTCCCGACGCGACAGGCGGACG
>CAIUKV010000264.1 GCA_903899845.1 uncultured Actinomycetes bacterium | reverse complement strand
TCGCGGAGCGGCACCTCGGGCCGCCAACCGAGGACCGCCCCGGCCCGCGTGATGTCGGGGCGGCGGCGGGTGGGGTCGTCCTCCGGCAGCGGGGCGAACGTGATCGGGACGTCGGCCCCCGCGGCGTCGCGGACCAGCTCGGCGAGCTCCCGCACGGTGAACTCCGCCGGGTTGCCGATGTTCATGGGACCGGTCCAGTCGGAGTGCAGGAGCGCGACGAGCCCCCGCACCTCGTCGTCGACCCAGCAGAACGACCGGGTCTGGGTCCCGTCGCCGTAGACCGTGAGGGGCGATCCGGCGAGGGCCTGCTCGATGAAGTTGGTGACGACCCGGCCGTCCCCCGGCGCCATGCGGGGGCCGTAGGTGTTGAAGATGCGCACGATCTTGGTGTCGAGGCCGAACTCGCGGTGGTAGGCCATCGTGATCGCCTCGGCGAAGCGCTTCGCCTCGTCGTAGACCGACCGGGGCCCGACGGAGCTCACGTTGCCGAGGTAGTCCTCGGGCTGGGGGTGCACGAGCGGATCGCCGTAGATCTCGCTGGTCGAGGCGAGCAGGAACCGAGCGCCGTGTGCGTGGGCCAGGGCCAGTGCGTGGCGGGTGCCCTCGGAGCCCACGGCGAGGGTCTCGAGCGGCCGGGCCAGGTAGGCGGGCGGACTGGCCGGGCTGGCGAGGTGGCACACGGCGTCGACCGGGCCCGCGACGGGCAGGCCCCGGCTCACGTCGTGCTCGACCACGGTGCAGCGGGGGTCGTCGGCGAGGCCGGCGAGGTTCTCCAGGCGTCCGGTCGAGAAGTCGTCGACCACGACGACCTCGTAGCCCCCGCCGACGAGGGCCTCGGCGAGGTGGCTCCCGAGGAAGCCCGCCCCGCCCGTGATCACGGCACGCGGCATCAGCGGCCGACGCCCCGGTAGGTGAAGCCGAGTCGGCGCATCGCGGCGGGATCGAGGAGGTTGCGGGCGTCGACGATGCGCGGCACCGCGGTGGTCGCGGCGACCCGGGCGTAGTCGAGCCAGCGGAACTCGTTCCACTCGGTGAGGAGGGCGACGACCTCGGCGTCGGCGACCGCCTCGTACGGACCGGTGACCACCCGCAGACCGGGGACCCGGGCCGCCGCCGCCTCGCCCGCGACGGGGTCGTAGGCGAGCACGTCGGCTCCGGCGTCGACCAGCGCGGCGGCGATGGCGAGCGACGGCGAGTCGCGCAGGTCGTCGGTGTTGGCCTTGAAGGTGAGCCCGAGCACGCCGACGCGACGCCCGGCGAGCGCACCGCCCGCCATCGTGCGCACGAGGTCGACGATGTGATCGCGCTGGCGGTCGTTGACGTCGAGCACGCCCCGCAGGAGGCTGAAGTCGTACCCGAACTCCTGGGCGGTCTGCAGGAGGGCAGCCGTGTCCTTGGGCAGGCACGCGCCCCCGAAGCCCGGGCCCGGGCTCAGGAAGTCCGAGCCGATGCGGTCGTCGTAGCCCATCCCGAGCGCGACGTCCCGCACGTCGGCGTTCACCGCCTCGCACACGTTGGCGACCGCGTTGATGAAGGAGATCTTCGTGGCGAGGAAGGCGTTGGACGCCTGCTTGATCATCTCGGCCGACGCCGCGTCGGTCACCACCATCGGGGCCGGGATCGTCCGGTACAGCTCCGAGATCCGGACCGCGACGGTCGGGTCGTCGCAGCCGATGACGATCCGGTTGGGCTGGAGGAAGTCCCGCACCGCCGATCCCTCGCGCAGGAACTCCGGGTTCGAGGCGACCTGCACGTCGGGGACCGCACCGGCCTCGGCCAGCCAGCGGGCGACCCGACGGGTGGTGCCCACCGGCACCGTCGACTTGGTCACGACCACGGTGCCGGCCCCGAGGAGGGGGGCGATCTCGTGCGCCACCGCCTCGACCGCCGAGAGGTCGGCAGCCCCGTCGGCGTCGGCCGGCGTCCCGACGCACAGGAAGACGAACTCGGCGTCGCGGGCCGCGGCCTGGGCGCCGACCACGAACTGCAGGCGCCGGGTGGCCAGACCCTCGGCGACGAGGGACGCCATCCCCTCCTCCAGGATGGGGATCTCGCCCTTGGCCAGCCGGGCCACCCGCTCGGCGTCGACGTCGGCGCAGCGCACGTCGTGGCCGAGCCGGGCGAGGCACGCGGCCGTGGTGAGGCCCACGTAGCCCGCCCCGATGACCGCGATGTCGCTCACCCCGGGGAGTCTACGGGCGACCGGGACGGGCTCAGCGGGGGTCGCGACGCATGAACCACAGGGGCAGCCCCGGGAGCTGCGCCTCACCGGTGACCTCGAACCCGAGGCGACGGTAGAACACCACGTTCTCGGGGGTCTCGGTCTCGAGGAAGGCGATCTCGCCCGCCTCGTCCATCGCGTCGCAGAGGAGGCGCATCACGGCCGAGCCCACCCCCCGCCCCTGGAGCCCGGGCTCCACGCCGACCGGACCCACGTGCCAGTGCCGGTCCGGGCAATGGTGCGCCGCGAGCGTCGCGAGGACCCGGGCCTGGCGGTCGGGGGAGCCGGGCGGGCCCTCGGGCCCGCCCGGCCGCCGGGTCGTGGCCGGCGGCAGGAGGTCGACGAAGCACGACCCCGGCGCCGCGGCCGCGGCACCGGCCACGACGTGGCCCTGGACCACGGCGCCCCACACGGTGGGTGGGGGTGGCGCCGACGGCGTCCGACCTCGGACCCGATCCCACCACGACGTGGGCGGCACCGGGGGCTCACGGAACGACGAGTAGGCCGCGCCCATCCTCACCACGGGGTCCGGCCCGTACAGGTACACGAACATCGGATCGTCGCGCAGCGCCCGTGCGGCGACGGCCGACGCCGGCCGCCGCTCGTCGTGGCGGAGGAGCCGGACCTGGTGGGTCATGGTCGGCGCCCCCGGTGACCGGTCAGCCCCGGGCGCGCAGCGCCTCGATCAGCTTGGGAACGACCTTGTGCACGTCGCCGACGATCCCGAGATCGGCGACCCCGAAGATCGGGGCCTCGCCGTCCTTGTTGACCGCGATGATGTTGTCGGAGCCCTTCATGCCCACGAGGTGCTGGGTCGCACCGGAGATGCCGAGGGCGATGTAGAGCTTCGGCTTGACCGTCTTGCCGGTCTGGCCCACCTGCTTGGAGTAGGGCACCCAGCCGGCGTCGACGATCGCGCGTGACGCGCCGGACGCGCCGCCGAGGAGCTTGGCGAGCTCCTCGACCAGCGGGTCGTACGCCCCCGCCTCGCCCAGGCCCCGACCCCCCGAGACGACCACGGTGGCCTCCTCGAGCTTCGGACCCTCGCGCTCCTCGACGTGGCGCTCGAGCACCTTGGCCTGGCCGGCCCGACCGGCGTCGACGGCCCCGACGGACTCGACCGCCGCCGCCGCGCCACCCGACGGCTCGGCCGCGAACGACTTGGGGCGGATCGCCGCCAGGTAGGGCTTCTCGCCCGAGAAGGCGGTGTCGACCAGGACGTTGCCACCGAAGATGGCCACCCCCACGACCACCGCATCGCCGTCCACCGACAGCGCGGTGCCGTTGGTGATGACCGGGCGGTCGAGCTTCGCCGACAGCCGGGCGATCGCGTCGCGGCCGTCGTAGGTCTGGGCGAAGAGCACGAGGTCGGGCGAGTGGGTGGCGACGAGCGACTCGAGCGCCGCGGCACCGATCACCCCGGGGAGACCGTCCCCGCCGTCGACCGCGTACACCTTGGTGGCGCCGTGCTCACCGAGCGCACCGGCGAGCCCGTCGGCCCCGGCGCCCACGTACACGCACTCGACCACGTCGGCGATCTCGCGCGCCCGGGTCAGCAGCTCCAACGTGCTCGAGGCCGGCTTGTCGCCCTCGGCCTCGGCGAAGACCCACACCTTTGCCAGTCCCATCGCAGGACTCCTCTCCGAGTTCAGTGACTCCGGGTTCCGGACCGTCAGACGACCTTGAGGTCCTCGAGGTACGCGACGACGCGCTGGAACGACTCGCCGTCGTCCTCGATCCGCTCGCCCGCCTCGCGGGCCGGCGCCGGCGCCACCTGGGTGATGCGCTGGCGCGCCCCCGCCCAGCCCACCGCGTCGGCGGCCAGGCCGAGGTCGGCAGCGGTGACGGTGTCGACCGGCTTGTTCTTCGCGGCCATGATCCCCTTGAACGAGGGGTAGCGGGGCTCGACCACCCCGGCGGTCACGCTGACGACCGCCGGCAGCGTCGCCTCGACCACGTCGTAGCCCGCCTCGGTCTGGCGCTGAACGGTGACGGTGCCGCCGGCGACGTCGACCTGCTTCGCGAAGGTGAGCGACGGCCAGCCGAGCAGCTCGGCCATCTGGGCCGGCGTCGTGCCGGTGTAGCCGTCGCTGGACTCCGTGGCCGCGAGGACGAGGTCGACGGAACCCGCCCGCTCGACCGCCTTGGCGAGGACCTTGGCCGTGCTCAGCGCGTCGGAGCCGGCCAGCGCGTCGTCGGAGACGAGGATCGCCTTGGCCGCCCCCATGGCCAGCGCGGTGCGCAGGCCGGACACCTCGCCGTTGGGTGCCATCGAGACGAGCGTGACCTCGCCGCCGCCGGCCTTGTCGACGAGCTGCAGCGCCATCTCGACGCCGTAGCTGTCGGACTCGTCGAGGATGAGCTTGCCCTCACGCTTGAGCGCGTGGGTCCCCGGGTCGAGCTCGCCGGGGACGGCGGGGTCGGGGATCTGCTTGACACAGACGACGACATGCATGGGACTCTCCACGGATTCGCACGGACGTGGGGTGCAACGCCGCATTCTGGCAAGGGATCACCACCCCCGTCGAAACGAGTGCCATCGGTCACCGGCGGCCCCGGGGCGGGAATCGTCGGCGGCCGGGTACGGTCCGGACCGCCATGGGTGATCTCGCTCGGGAAGTGGACCTCTGCGTCGTGGGCGCCGGGCCCGCCGGGGTCGCCGCCGCCCTGACCGCCCACCGGGCCGGGCGCTCGGTGCGGGTGCTGGACCGGGCCACCTTCCCCCGGGACAAGACCTGCGGCGACGGCCTCACCGCCGCCGCCCTGCGTCACCTCGAGGCCCTGGGCGTGGCCGTCCCCGGCCTCGCCGCCGCCCGGGCCCCCGACCGGCCCGCCGTCGAGCGCGTCGACACGGTCGTCGTGGTCGGCCCCGACGGCCGCCGGGTCGAGCTGCCCATGCCCGCCGACGGGCTCCACTCGGTGGTCACGTCCCGGATCGACCTCGACCACGCCCTGGTGGCCCACGCCCGGGCCGCCGGGGTCGCGATCACCGAGGCGGCTCCGGTCACGGCGGTGGCGGTCGACCACGCCGGGGTGACGGTCGACCACGCCGGCGGGCCGACCCGGGCCCGGTTCTGCATCGCCGCCGACGGCCACTACTCCACCGTCCGGCGCCTGGTCTCCCCCGACGCCGCGGCCGATCTCGGCTCGTGGCACGCCTTCCGCCAGTACTTCCGCCACGTGAGCGAGCGTCGCCTGGTCGTGCTGTTCGAGCCCGACCTGCTGCCCGGCTACGCCTGGGTCTTCCCCCTGCCCGGCGACCGGGCCAACGTGGGGTTCGGGGTCCTGCGCCGCCCGGGGACGTCGGGGAAGGCCCTCGCCGCCACGTGGCGCGACCTGCTCGACCGGCCGAGCCTGCGCGCGGTGCTGGGCCCCGACGCCGAGCCCGAGGACACCCACCGGGCGTGGCCCATCCCGGCCGACTTCCGCCCCGACCGGTGCAGTGCCGGGCCCGTGCTCTTCGTCGGGGACGCCGCCGCCGTGGTCGACCCGATGACCGGCGAGGGCATCGCGCAGGCGCTCGAGACCGGGATCCTCGCCGCGCGTGCGGTAATCGCCGGCGGCCCCACCGCCGCGGTGGCGGCGCGCTACCGCACCGCGGTCCGGCGAGCCCTGGGGCGCGACCTGCGCTTCGCTGCGGCCCTGCAGCGCCTGCTCACCACCCCCGGCGGGGTCCGGACCGCACTCCGGCTCGTCGACGCGAACCCGTGGACCCGCCGCAACTTCGCCCGGTGGATGTTCGAGGACTACCCGCGCGCCCTCGTCCTGACCCCCGACCGCTGGCACCGGGGGGCCTTCACGCCCCCGGGGGCGTTCGCCGATCGGTCGGCCCCGACCGGGCGCGGTGCCGGGGGTGGGCCGGGCCCCGTCCGTACACTCGGACGATGACGAGCGTCCGCGACATCATCCGGGCTCCCCACTGGTCGACCGACATCCCGCTCGACTCGCCCCACCACCGCCTCGACGTGCTCGCCGAGCGGGGGTTCGTGATCCTCACCGACCAGGACCCCCCGGTGCCCGACGAGGAGTTCCGCTCCCTCGAGTACATGGACTGGAAGAGCGGCGGCGACACCCACTTCGCCCCGGTGGCCACCGCCGACGGCGAGCTCGACTGCCGCGGGTTCTGGAAGCCCGGCGACGAGCGCCCCGACAAGGACGGCCGGTTCACCAGCAACGCGGCCCGGTGCCCCACGCTCGTCGCGCACGTCGAGGGGGTCGGCGCGAACTTCGGCCGGGTCCGGGTCATCCAGCTCGAGCCCCAGGACTACGAGCAGGCCCTGCGCTCCCTCCATCGTGACGACAACAACCGCTTCAACCCCGACGGCGAGGGCTGGGTCGTCCGCCAGTGGATCGAGCTCACCGACAACCCCGGCGCGTTCATGATCCTCATGGAGCAGGGGCCCGACGGCCTGCCCGACCCCGAGACCGAGGTGCACGTCCCGCTGTACCGCGGGGCCCGCTTCGTGGTCGACACCCAGCGCCTCTGGCACGTGGTCTGCAACCCGAGCGCCACCACCCGCTTCGCGCTCATCTCGAGCTTCGAGAGCGGCCCCGCGCTCGACCGCTGGATCCGGGCCAACCTCCCCGCCGCCTGAGCCGCCCGGTTCAGGAACCACCCACCGGGGAGCCGTGGTGGGCGACCATCCGCCACGCGCCCCCGGCGCGCACGAACAGGTTGAGCGCGGTCACGTGGCCACCGGCGAGCCCGTCGTCGTCGCCGCCGGCGGCCTGCAGGATGTGCTCGTCGACGGTGACCCACGCGACCTCACCGGCGACCCACACCGTCTCGTCGGTCAGCACGAACTGGATGTAGGGCGTGTTGCGGAAGATCGCGTCCCAGGAACCGGCGACCCGGGCCCAGCCGCGGAGCGTGGGCCAACCGGGGTGGGTCACCGTCGCCCGGTCCGACCGCTCCCACACCTCGGCCATCGCGTCGAGGTCCCGGCCCTCGAACGCGGCGTAGAAGTCGGCGTTGGCCGCGCGGACGGCCACCTCCGCGTCGCCGGGGGTGGACGGTTCCGGACCGGCGGGTGGGTGCGGGGTCATGGCGCCATGCTCGCACCCGCCACGGGGTGGCGTCGCACCGGTCACGCGGTCTCGTGCACGATCCGCTCGCGCAGCGACCACCACACCCGGCCCGTGTGCGTGATCCAGTCGAGCAGGACGACCCCGTCGTCGGCGCACCGCCGGCGCCAGGTGACGAAGCGGGCCAGCTCGGCGCGCGTGGGTGGGCCGGACCGGCGGATCGTCACCAGCACCACGGTGCCCACATGCAGCACGGCCGCGAGGTCGGTCAGCTGGCGCGCGTCGAGGGCCCGGGGCTCGGGTCGTGCGGCCGACGCGCACACCGCGAACGAACCCGGTGCGGCCTCGGCGACCGCGAGGCCGAGGACCATCTGCGTCCCCACCGGTGGGAGGCCCCCGAGCTCGAGGAAGGCCACGACGTCGGCGGGCCGGCGCACGATGCCGGCGGCGGTGGGCTCGGGCACGGTTCCTCCACGGGCCCGCGGCACTCCCGCCGAGCGCGGGGTGTCGGCCCGCGGCGCCGAACCCGCCGGCCCGATCGGCGTGACCGCGCCGTCAGGCGCCGCGCTCGGCCGGGGCCGTCAGGCGCGGAACTCGGCCAGGGCCGTCAGGCGCGGAACTCGGCCAGGGCGGCGCGCCAGCGGTCGCGGTCGGCGCCGGGCGGCGCGCTGAGCATCACGCGGTCGACGAGCCCCCCGTAGCGGGCCCGGACCCGGGCCGCCACCTGCTCCGGCTCGGCCACCACGGCGAAGGTCTCGAGCACCTCGTCGTCGATCAGCTCGCCCATCTGCTCCCACTCGCCCCGCTTCGAGCACCGGTTGAGCTCGTCGCCGAGGTCCCCCCAGCCGTGCAGCGCGAGCACGGGCCGGTAGGCCGGGGTGGACCCGTAGAACGCGATCTGGCGCCGGGTGGCGCGCGCGGCGTCGGCCATGGCCTCCTCGGTGGCACCGGTGACCACGAAGAGCGGACCGGAGACCGAGAAGTCGGCGCGGGCCCGCCCGCCCCGGGCGAAGCCCCGCTCGAGCGCGGGCAGGGTGACCTCGCGCACGTAGCGCTCGGTGGTGAAGGCGTGGAGGATCATGCCGTCGGCGACCTCCCCGGCCACCTCGGTCATGCGCTCCCCCACCGCGGCGAGGACCACCTTCGGGTCGCCGTAGGGGTTCGGGCCGGGCGAGAACATCGGCGTCATGAGCGTGTGGCGGTAGAACTCGCCGCGGAAGTCGAGCGGCGCACCGGTGTTCCAGCAGTCCCAGATCGCCCGCATGGCGAGGACGAGCTCGCGCATCCGCGCGGCCGGGCGTGACCACGGCATCGAGAACCGCTTCTCGATGTGCGGCTTGATCTGACTCCCCAGCCCCATCCGGAAGCGGCCCCGGGAGAAGGTCTGGAGGTCGTAGCCGATGTTGGCCAGGGTCATCGGGGTCCGGGCGAACGCCACCGCGATCGACGTGCCGATCTCGACGCGCTCAGTGTGCTCGGCGATGATCGCCAGGGGCAGGAACGGGTCGTGGCTGATCTCGGCGGTGAGGACGCCGTCGTAGCCGAGGTCCTCGAGCTCGCGGGCGCCCCGGGCGATCGCCGCCGGGTCCGTCGCCATCACGCCCCCGTCGATCTTCATGGCCGTCATGGTGGGGAGACTACGCAACCCGGTCCGGGACCATGACCCAGGCCCGCGGTACCCTCCGGCGCGTGGGGGTCGATCCGCCGCCGTCCCTGTCGCCGAGCGCCATCGCGTCGTTCACCCAGTGCCCGCTCGCGTTCAAGTACTCGTACGTGCACCGGCTCCCCCAGCCGCCGTCGCCGTGGACGAGCAAGGGCACCCTCGTCCACCGGGCGCTCGAGCGCCTGCTCGACCGGCCCGCCCCGGAGCGCACGGTCAACCACGCCCTGGCCGACCTCGGGGCGGCCACGGCCGATCTCGCCGACGACCCCGAGTTCACCGGGCTGACGCTCACCGACGCCGAGTGGGAGACGTTCCACGCCGACGCCGAACGCCTCGTCCGCCGGTACTTCGAGCTCGAGGACCCGACCACCGTGACCCCCGTGGGCCTCGAGCTCAAGCTCGAGGCCCGGGTGGGCGGGGTTCGGGTCCGCGGCGTGATCGACCGGCTCGAGCTCGACGCCGACGGCGAGCTCGTGATCACCGACTACAAGACGGGCTCGGTCCCGGGCGAGCGCTTCGAGGCCAAGAGCCTCGCCGGCGTGCAGATGTACGCGCTGCTCTGCGAGCAGACCTTCGGGCGGCGCCCGGCGCGGGTGCAGCTCTACTACCTGTCGAAGCCCCAGGCGATCGTGGCGACCCCGACCGACCAGGTCCTGACCGGCGTCACCCGCCGGACCGTCGCGATCCGCACCGCGATCGACGGCGCCTGCGCCCGCGACGACTTCCGGCCCAGTCCGAGCCGGCTCTGCGACTTCTGCGCCTTCGTGGCCCTCTGCCCGGCGCACGGGGGCGACCCGGCGGCCGCCGCGGAGGTGGCCGCTACCCTCGGCCGATGACCGTGGGGGCTCCGGCCGACCCGCCCGGGACGGAGCCGCTCGACGCCGTCGACCGGGTGTGCTTCGCGCTGTCGAGCGCGGCCGACCACGGGCTGCTGTGGCTCGCCCTCGGTGCCGTCCGCGCCGCCCGCACCGGCGACCCGATGATCGCGGTCCGCCTCGGTGCGCTGCTCGGCGCCGAGTCGGTCCTCACCAACGGGGTGATCAAGTCGTGCTTCCGGCGGATCCGGCCCCGCGAGCACTTCACCCACGACGAGCCGCTCCCCTACGGCATGCACCGGCCGATCACGTCGTCGTTCCCCTCCGGGCACGCCGCCAGCGCGTTCATGGCCGCCGCGGTCCTGGGGAAGGGCTCGCGGCTCGCCCCGCTCTACTTCGGTCTGGCCGGGGCGGTCGCCTACAGCCGGGTCCGGGTCCGGATGCACCACGCCTCCGACGTGGTGGCCGGGGCCGCCCTCGGCCTCGGCCTCGGCCTCCTGGCCCGTCGCTACGCTCCGGTCGGCGGCCCCCGGCGCCGGCGGCGCTGAGCGCGACCACCTGCTCCTCGCCCCCGATCCCCGCCCCCGATCCCCGCCCCCGATCCCCGGAGATCCGATGCCCCGCAGCTTCGCCGTCACCTTCGACTACCGCTGACCGTTCGCCTACAACGGCCACACGGCCGTGGCCGCCGCAGTTCGCGGCGGTGCCGACCTCGACGTCCGCTTCGTCGCCTTCTCGCTCGACCAGATCCACGTGCCCGAGGGCGAGCCCCCGGTGTGGACCCGCGATCCCGCCGACCGGGGCTCCGGCGTCGCCGCGCTGTGCACCGGGATCGCGGTGCGCGACCACTTCCCCGAGCAGTTCCTCGCCGCCCACCTCGAGCTCTTCGCCGCCCGCCACGACCGCGGCGCCCAGCTCGCCGACCCGGCCGTGCTCGGCGACGCGGTCGCGCGCGCCGGACTCGACCCCGACGCGGTCGCCCGCCTCGCCGGTCTCCCCGAGACGCTCGAGACGCTGGCCCGGGAGCACACCGAGATGGTCCAGGGCTACGAGGTCTTCGGGGTGCCGACGTTCGTCGCCGGGACCGAAGCGGCCTTCGTGCGCTTCATGGAACGCGAGGACGTGACGAGCCTCGAGCGCGTGCTCGACCTCCTCGATCGCCCCGAGATCAACGAGTTCAAGCGGACCCGCGTCCCGCGCTGAGCCGACTGCCGGGCCGCGCCGGGCCGCGCCGTGCCGTGCCGGTCAGCGCCGGGGCGGGCGGCGACCCGTCGGCGGGGGCACCACGACGGCGAACCACTCGGGGAAGCCGGGATCCCGCCACCGCGGGTGGCGACAGTCCGCGGCCAGGTCGACCACGTAGCAGTGCGAGGTCGGCGCGTCCTCGGCGAGCGCCACCAGCTCGCCGGCTCGGGGATGGGGTGCCGCCGCGTCGAGCACGTCGACCAGGGCCAGGCACGCCAGCGTGCGGCTGCGACAGTCGGGGCAGGCCGAGACGGTGGCGTCGTCGAGCCCGCCGGTGAGCGCGAGCAGCGCCGCCGCCTCGTCGGCGTCGAGGACCACGTCGGTGCCGTCGTCGTCCACGACCACCAGCGTCGCCACGGTCGGGGTGTCCTCCGGGTGGGCCCCGGGCCGGTCGGCGGTCACCGGGCCGACGGTAGCGTCGGAGCGGTGCACGCCGTGACGATCGTCGACGGGGACCTGCAGTGGCGCAGTCGTCCCGACCCGCGCCCCGGTCGGCGCGAGCTGCTCGTGGCGGTCCGGGCCGCCGGGCTCAACGGCGCCGACATGCTCCAACGGCGCGGGTTCTACCCCGCGCCCCCCGACGCACCCGGCGACGTCCCGGGGCTCGAGCTCGCCGGTGAGGTCGTGGAGGTCGGCGACGGGGTCGAGGACTTCGCCGTCGGCGACCGGGTGATGGCGGTCGTGAGCGGCGGGGGCCAGGCCGAGCTCGCCGTGGTCCACGAGCGGACCGCGATCCGGGTGCCCGCGGGCCTGGGCTGGCCGGAGGCGGGCGGGTTCGCCGAGGTGTTCACCACCGCCCACGACGCGCTGGCCACGCAGTGCGGGCTCGGGCCCGGCGAGCACCTGGTCGTCCACGGGGCCGCCGGGGGCGTGGGCGTGGCCGGCGTGCAGCTCGGCATCCTGACCGGCGCGCGCGTCACCGCCACGGTGCGCGACCCCGGCCTCCGCCACGCGGTCGCCGAGCTCGCCCGCGCCGTGGGCGGTGCCGACGCCCCGATCACCGTGACCGCGCCCGACGGATGGACCGACGGCCCACCCGCCGACGTCGTGCTCGAGCTCATCGGTGGACCCAACCTCGCCGACGACGTCGCCCGGCTCGCGACGGGCGGCCGCATCGCGGTCATCGGGGTCGGCGGCGGTGCCCGGGCCGAGCTCGACCTGCTCGGGCTGATGGGCCGGCGCGGTCGCATCCACGGTTCCACGCTGCGGGCCCGCCCACTCGAGCAGAAGGCCGACGCCGCGCACCGCGTCGCCCGGCACGTGGTCCCCGCCCTCGCCGCCGGCAGGCTCCGCGTGCCCGTCGCCGCGACCTACCCCATGGCCGACGCCGCCGCCGCGTACGACCGCTTCACGGCCGGCGGGAAGCTGGGCAAGATCGTGCTCACCGCCGACTGAGGCGGCCGGGACCCGCCACCCGTCTCAGCGCGCGACGTAGACGCTCACGCGGGGCGGGTTGTTGGCGGCGTCGACGGTGAACGGGCGCTTCACGTCGAGGCCGATCAGCCACATCACCGTCCCGTCGCCGTCGATGATCTTGCGGACGATCTCGGTGTGGTGCATGTCGCGCAGGGTCAACCGGAGGTTCCCGAGGTAGGTCTGCTGCGGCCGCCCCCCGGTCTCCTTGATCGAGGCGGCGGGCGAGAAGGTCACGTAGAGGAAGGCGGTGCCGAGCGTCTCCACCGTGTACTGCCCGGCCTCACCCTCGGTGAACGGCCCCTTCTCGTAGCCGATGTCGTAGCCGGGGGGCATGTCCGCCCCGGTGGACTCGAACGTGAACACGATCTTGTCCCAGCACGGCTCGGCCACCGCGTAGGCGTCGGTGAGCCACAGGAGGTGCTCGGGTGGCCGGGTGGTCCGGTCGCCCTCGCTCATCACCACGTTCTCGCACCCGAGGTCCCGACGGCGGGCCGCGTCGAGCTGGCGGGTCGCCTCGCGCGCGGCCTGGGCCCGGTCGACCTCCACCGGGGCATCGGTCCCCGTCGTGGTCCCCGCGCACGCGGTGCCCACGAGGGTGAGCACCACGGCGAGTCCGGCCATCCGCCCGCGCCCACGCACGGGGGCAGGCTACCGACGGGGGTGCGGACCGCGGCCGCGGCGGACGCCCGGGGGCGGGTCGTGGGCCCCGGGGTAGCATCCCGAGTCCGGAGCCCGGCCCCCGGCAGGGGCGGTCCCCGTCCCCGACCGCCCCCGAACCCCGAGGTCCGATGCGCCCGCTCTCCGACACCGACGTCGTCATCGTCGAGGCCGCCCGCTCCCCCATGGGACGACGCAACGGCGGCCTCGCCTCCGTGCACCCGGCCGACCTCCTCGCCGAGATCCTGGGGGCCGTGGTCGTGCGCTCGGGCATCGATCCCGAGGTGGTCGGGCAGGTGGTCGGCGGCTGCGTGACCCAGACCGGTGAGCAGACCTTCAACGTCACCCGGACGGCCTGGCTGCGCGCCGGGCTGCCCATCGGCACCGCGGCGACCACGGTCGACACCCAGTGCGGCTCGGGGCAGCAGGCCGTGAACCTCGCCGGCGCCCTGGTGGCCGCCGGCGTCGTCGACGTCGCGATCGCGGGCGGGGTCGAGTCGATGAGTCGGGTGCCGATCGGCGTCGCCGTGGCCAACGGGCCGGGGCGCCCGCTGCCGAAGCCGTACTTCGAGCAGTTCGAGTACACCACCCAGTTCGAGGCCGCCGAGCGGATCGCCGACCGCTGGGGCGTCACCCGCACCGACTGCGACCACTTCGGCCTGGAGTCGCAGGTGCGGGCAGCCCGCGCGTGGAACGAGGACCGCTTCGCGCGCGAGGTCGTGCCCGTCGACGCGCCCGACGTCGACGCCGAGGGCGCGCCGACCGGGACCACCCACCGGGTCGAGCGCGACGAGGTCCTGCGTGAGACGTCGCTGGCGAAGCTCGCCGAGCTGAAGCCGGTGGCGCGCGAGGACGGCGTGCACACCGCAGGTTCGTCCTCCCAGATCACCGACGGTGCCGCCGCCGTGCTGCTGACCACCGCCGGGCGGGCGCGCGAGCTCGGGCTCACCGCCCGGGCCCGCATCGTGGACCAGTGCCTGGTCGGCGTGGACCCGGTCCTCATGCTCACCGGCCCCATCGACGCGACCCGCCGCCTGCTCGACCGCACCGGCCTGGGCATCGACGACCTCGACACGATCGAGATCAACGAGGCCTTCGCCTCGATCGTGCTCGCCTGGGAGCGCGAGCTCCGTCCCGACATGGGGATCGTCAACCCCAACGGCGGCGCCATCGCGCTCGGGCACCCCCTCGGGGCGACCGGGGCCCGCCTGGTCACGAGCGCGCTGCACGAGCTCGAGGCGAGTGACGGCCACCTCGGCCTGATCACGATGTGCTGCGGCGGCGGGCTCGGCACCGGGACGATCATCGAGCGGCTCTAGGCGTCGTGGCCCCCGACCGCGCCCCGCTCGCCGAACGGCTGGGCTACGCGCCCGACGACCGGCTCGTGATCGTGAACTGCGACGACCTCGGGTCGTCGCGCGCTGCCAACGTGGGCGTGTACGACTCCCTGCGCCGCGGCGTGGCCACCAGCGCGTCGCTCATGGTCCCCTGTCCCTGGGCCCGCGATGCCGCGGCGCAGTACCGGGGCGAGGACGTCGGCGTGCACCTCACCGTCAACGCCGAGTGGGAGACCTACCGCTGGGGGCCGATCACGTACGCCCCGAGCCTCCTCGACGGCGACGGCGGGTTCCCGCGCACGATCGAGGACACCTGGGACCACGCCGACGTCGAGGAGGTCCGCCGGGAGTGCCGGGCCCAGGTGGAGCGGGCGATCCTCTGGGGCTTCGACGTCAGCCACCTCGACAGCCACATGGGGGCGCTGCAGGGCCGGCCCGAGTTCTTCGACGTCTACGTCGAGCTGGCCGTCGACTTCGGGCTCCCCCTGCGCATGGGACCGGCCGGCGGTGAGCGCGTCGTCGGCTTCCCGTACCGCGACCTCGCCCGCGCCGAGGGCGTCGTGTTCCCGGATCACCTGGTGCTCGCCCCGGTCGGGGGGCGGCACCGGGTCGAGCGGGCCCTGTTCGAGCTCGGGCCGGGGGTCACCGAGGTCTACCTGCACCCGGCGGTCGACACCGACGAGCTCCGGGCCGCCCATCCCGACTGGGCCGGCCGGGTCGAGGACCACGCGTTCTGCTGCGACGACCCCTCGTTCCCCGATCTGGTCGAGCGGGCCGGCGCGACGCTGATCGGCTACCGCGAGCTGCGGGACCTCCAGCGCGCCGAGGCGTGAGCCGACTCGCGATCGGCGTCGACGTCGCCGCCACCCGGGGGTGCGACGTCGTCGCCCTCGGTCCCGATCGGGACCCCACCCCGATCGGGCGGGTCCACACCGGCCCGGAGCTCGTCGCGCTCCTCGCCGACCTCCACCCCGCCGTCGTCGCCATCGACGCCCCGCCCGGGTGGGCCGACCCCGGCCCCCGGACGGCGGAGCGGGCCCTGGCCCGCCGGGGCATCTCGGTGTTCGCCACCCCCGACGCCACCCGGGGCACCGGCAACCCCTTCTACGCGTGGATGCAGACCGGCTTCGCCATGCACGCGGCCGCCCGCGAGCTCCCGACGCCCGTCGTGCTCGAGACCTTCCCGCACGCCGTGGCCGTCGCCCTGCGGGGCGCCCGTCCCGAGGGGAGCCTCCTCAAGCGCCCGGCGGAGAAGCGGCGGTGGCGCCGGGCCGCGCTCGAGGCGGCCGGGCTCCCCACGGCCCGGCTCCGCACCATCGACGAGATCGACGCCGCCCTGTGCGCCGTGACCGGCTGGTACCACCTCGAGGGCCGCACCGAGACGTTCGGTGACGGCACCGACGGGGTGATCGTCGTGCCCACCGGTCTCCCCTGAGCGGGGACCGGGTCAGGCCTCCGGGTACTCCGTGACCGCGCGGATCCGGCCCTGGAGCTCGAGGTACTCCCGGCTCTGGGTGATGGGCAGCAGCCGCAGCCAGATCCCGGTGTCGCCCGCGACCTTCACCACGCCCTGCATGAACGCCGCGCTCATGTCGAGGGCACCCTGGGCGATCTTCACCCAGTCGGCGTAGGGAGCGGTGATGGTCAGGTCGGGGTCGGCCACGGTGCCGAGGTGGGAGGCGAGCAGCTGCCCGTCCTGGAGCTCCCAGCCGTACTCGACCCCGCCGTCGGGACCGCCGGTCACCACGTACTGGATCCGGGCGCTCGCCCCCGGGCGCACCGGCTGGTCGGCCGCCATCGCCCGGGTCTCGTCGAGCCACTCCTGCGAGAGGTACCGCACGGAGTCGGATCCTATTGGGCGGCACCCGCCGTCCGGCCGATCGGGGCGGGCGCGGCCCGGAGCCCGGCGAAGAGGTCGTCCTCGGTGTCGCCGTCGCCCACCCCGGTGTCGACCCGGGTGCGGGCGAGGAGGTACTCCTCCCACGGGAAGATCGCCCGGATGGTGTCGTCGGGGAGGCGCATCCAGAAGCCGTCGGGATCGACCTGGGTGCGGTGCGCGAGGAGCGCCGCCCGGCGCCGGTGCAGCCAGTCCCCCACCTCCACGAAGGTGGTGAAGTGCTCGGCGTGATCGGGCAGCTCGCGCTCGAACCAGTGCGCGAAGGGGCTCTCCTCGCCCCGGCGCAGGTGCTCCTCGTGCAGCGCCTGCACCCGGCGGCGCGAGAAGCCCGTGTAGTAGAGCTTCTGGGGCTCCCAGGCCGGGCCGGCGTCGGGGAACGCGGTCGGGTCGCCCGCGAGGTCGAAGGCGGGCACCGAGATCTCGTGCACCCGGATGTGATCGGGGTGCGGGTAGAAGGTGCGGTCCTCGGCGTAGGTGACGATCACCTGGGGTCGCTCCAGCCGGATGAGCCGGACCAGCCGCTCGACCGCCTCGTCGAGCGGGGCGTTGGCGAAGTTGTCGGGCCGGTGGTTGTGCTCGCTGTCGGGCATGCCGGAGTCGTGGTACCCGAGGAGGTGCACGGCGGCGTAGCCGATCGCCGCAGCGCTGTTGTGCAGCTCCTGGAGGCGCACCCGGGCGAGGTCGGCCCGGACCTCGGGGGTGTCGACGGCGGGGTTCAGGATGTCGCCCGCCTCGCCGCCCGTGCAGCAGACCAGGGCGGTGTGCACCCCCTCGTCGGCGTACCGGGCCACCGTGGCCGCCCCCTTCGACGCCTCGTCGTCGGGATGGGCGTGCACGGAGAGCAGGCTGAGCGGCGCGCCGGTCCGGTCGAGCGGGGTGTCCACGCCTCCGACGATACCGACCGGCCGACCCCCGATCCTCTCCGCCGGAGGCCCCCCGCCGCCAGGGACCTTCGGCCCGAGATCGGTGACCGAGGTCCGGACCGGATCTCGGCTCCGGCCCTGGAACCGGTCGGCCGGGTCCGCGACACTCGGAGCATGACCAGTCACCGGATCGTGGTCGGGGTCGACGGCTCGGCGGGCGCGGCGCGGGCCCTGGCGTGGGCGGCCGACCACGCGTCCCGGCTCGACGCCGAGGTCGTGGTCGTGCACTCCATCGACGTGGCCCTCGCGATGCCGCCGCCGACCGTGGCCGCGCCCCCGTTCGTGATCGACGATCGCGTACGCGCGGACCTCCGCGGCGCGCTCGACGAATGGTGCGCACCGCTGCGGGACGCCGGGATCCCCCACCGCGCCCTGCTGTACGAGGGCAACCCCACCGCGGCGATCACGCAGATCGCGCGCGACGAGCACGCCGACCTCATCGTGGTCGGTCGCCGTGGTCACGGCGGCTTCGCCGAGCTGCTGCTCGGGAGCGTCGCGAACTCCCTCGCCCACCACGCGACGATCCCGGTGGTGATCGTCCCGGCGTCGTGACGCCGCCGGGTGACTCAGTGGTCGTCGCGGTGGTTGCGGTCCTTCAGCCCGGCGGCGAACACCGCGGCCTGGGTGCGGCGCTCCATCCCCAGCTTGGCGAGCAGGTTCGACACGTAGTTCTTGACCGTCTTCTCGGCCAGATGGATGCGTTCGGCGATCTGGCGGTTGGTCAGGCCTTCGGCGATCAGGTCGAGGATGCGACGCTCCTGCTCGGTGAGGCGGCGCAGGGCCTCGTCCTCCTCCGGGGGGTTCCGGAGCCGCTCGAGCACGCGCGCCGTCACCGTCGGGTCGAGGAGGGACTGACCCTCGGCCACACGGCGAACCGCGTCGACCAGATCGGCGCCGCGCACCTGCTTGAGCAGGTAGCCCGCCGCGCCGGCCATGATCGCCTGGAACAGCGCCTCGTCGTCGGAGAACGACGTGAGGATCAGGCACTGCAGCTCGGGGTTCGCGGCGCGCACGTCGCGGCACACCTCGACCCCACTGCCGTCGGGCAGGCGGACGTCGAGGATCGCGACGTCGGGGCGGGTCGGCGGGATGCGGCGGTGGGCGTCCTCGGCGGTGCCCGCCTCACCGACCACCTCGATGCCGCCCGATGCCTCGAGCAGATCGCGCAGACCCCGGCGCACGATCTCGTGGTCGTCGAGCAGGAACACCCGCACGGGACGGTCGGTTGCCGCGCCGCGCTCGTCGGAGACTGTCGTCGTCTTGGTCACGCTGCGCAGCATACGGACCCCGGGTTCCGGGCCGACCGTCCCCACCCGTAGGATGGGACCAATGGCCCGGCGCTCCCCGACCTCCTCGCACGCCGAGCGTCACCGCTACGACCGGGTGAACTGGCTCCGGGCCGCGGTGCTCGGTGCCGGCGACGGCATCGTGTCGACCGCCAGCCTCCTCATCGGCGTCGCCGCGGCCAGCGCGAGCCGGTCCGAGCTCGTGGTCGCCGGATTCGCCGGGCTCGTCGCCGGCGCGATGTCGATGGCGAGCGGTGAGTACAACTCCGTGAGCTCCCAGCGCGACACCGAGCAGGCCGACATCGAGCGGGAGGCCCGGGAGCTCCACACGGTCCCCGAGCGCGAGCTCGACGAGCTCACCGAGATCTACGTGCGACGCGGCCTCGAGCGGGACCTGGCCCGGACCGTCGCCGAGAAGCTCACCGCCGCCGATCCCCTCGGCTCGCACCTGCGCGACGAGCTCGGCATCGTCGCCGAGGGACGGGCCCGACCGCTCCAGGCCGCCTGGGTCTCGGCCGCCAGCTTCGCGGTCGCGGCGCTGATCCCGCTGCTCGCGGTGATGCTGGCCTCGGCCGGCACCCGGGTCGCGGTGCTCGTGGTCGCGTCGCTGGCGAGCCTGGCCGCCCTCGGGGTCACCGGGGCCCGCCTCGGCGGTGCACCGCCCGGACGCGCCGCGGTGCGGGTCCTCGTCGGGAGCGGGATCGCGATGGCGGTGACCGCGCTGATCGGCCGCCTGGTGGGCACCGCGGTCTGACCCCGGCCCGGTCCCGGCCCCCGCCGCCGGGGACCGCTCGGGACCAACGACCCTGGGCCCCGGCGCCCGGGGCCGGGAGGATGCACCGGGGCGACGCCGCGCCCCGGGAGCCCGGGGAGCCGAGGTGCACGAATCGATCCGCCTGGGCATCGTGCGGGGCATCACCGTCGGGGTGCACTGGAGCGTGCTCGCGATCGCCGCGCTGCTGACGTGGGGCCTGGCCGGCGGATACCTCCCCGCCGCCGCCCCCGGCTACCGGGCGGGTGCGTACTGGCTCGTCGCCGGTGCGGCCGTGGTCGTCTTCTTCGCCTCCCTGCTCGGCCACGAGCTGGGGCACTCCCTGATGGCGCTGCGCCGCGGGGTCCGGGTGGACCGGATCACCCTGTGGCTCTTCGGCGGCGTGGCCCAGCTGCGGGGCGACCCGCCCGACCCCCGGGCCGAGTTCGAGATCGCCGCAGCCGGGCCCGGGGTCAGCCTGGTCGCGGCCGCCGCGGGCGGGATCGCCGCCGGCCTGGTCGGGGCCGTGGGCGGTCCCGACCTGGCCGTCGCCGGGCTGGCCTGGCTCGCGCTCGTCAACGTCGTCCTCGCCGGGTTCAACCTGGTGCCGGCCGCCCCGCTCGACGGCGGGCGGCTCCTGCACGCGCTCGTCTGGCACACGACCCACGACCGGATGCGCGCCACGCGGGTCGCCACCACCGCCGGGCGCGGCTTCGGCACCGCCTGCATCGCGGTGGGGATCATCGGGGTCGCAGGTGGGGCGCTCGCCGGGGCCTGGCTCGTGCTGGTGGGGTGGTTCGTGCTGACCGCCGCCGGAGCCGAGGCCGCGCAGGCCGTGCTCGTCGAGTCGCTGGCCGGGGTCCGGGTCCGCGACGTGATGACCACGATCCCGATCACGGTGCGCGCCGACGCCGCCGTCTCCGTGGTGCTCGAGGAGACCTTCCTGCGCCACCACTGCTCGGCGTTCCCGGTCGTCGACGGCGGCGGCTGGGTGGTCGGGCTCCTCACCCTCCGCCAGGTCCGGGAGGTCGCGGCGGCCGAGCGCGCCCACCGCACCGCGGCCCAGGTCGCCCATCCGGTCGAGCGGGTCACCTGCGTCGGCCCCGACGAGCCCCTGGTCCGCGTGCTCGGGGACTCGGCCCCCGACGGCGCGGCCGGGGGCCGGATGCTGGTCCTCGACCACGACCACCTGGTGGGGATCGTGTCGCCCAACGACGTGCACCGGGCCATCCGGGACGCGGTCGCGTGACGCCGCCCGTCGTCGCCGCCCGTCGCCGGCGCCCGGGGCTCCGACGGCAGTGACGCCCGATCACCCGATCAGTCGATGTGGGCCGCCGCCGCGGCGTAGGCCGGATTGCGGCGCGCGATGACCCGGCGACTGGCCCGCCAGGCGATCTCGATCGCCACGACCGCGACCACGCCGATCACGACCAGCTCGACCAGCACCGCGGCGTCGGGGATCCGCAGGGCGTAGAAGTCGCGGAGTCCGGGCACGGCCAGGATCACCCCCACCGATCCGGCCATGGCCGCCACCAGGAGGGCACGCCACCAGTTGAACGGTCGGGCCAGGCACACGAGCACCCAGAGCCCCACCGCCACCAACGCGACCGTCGCGCAGGTCCGGGCCGTCCGCAGGGGCAGATCCTCGGCGTAGTAGGCGACGCCGAAGGCCGACAACGACAGCACCGCCGCGATGGCGCCGGCCGGGAAGGTGAAGGCCATGACCCGCTCGAGGAACCCGGGCACGTACCGACGGGTGTTGGGGGCGAGGGCGAGGAAGAAGCCGGGGATGCCGATGGTGAAGGTGCTGACGATCGTGAGCTGACGGGGCAGATACGGGTACTTCCAGCCCAGCGCGGCGACGACCACCGCGATGAGGATGGCGTACACGGTCTTGGTGACGAACAGGTTGGCCGAACGCTCGATGTTCGCGATCACCCGCCGCCCCTCGGCGACCACTCCCGGCATCGTCGCGAAGCGCCCGTCGAGCAGCACCAGCTGCGCGACGGCCCGGGTCGCCGCGGCACCGGAGCCCATCGCCACGCCGATGTCGGCGTCCTTCAGCGCGAGGGCGTCGTTGACGCCGTCGCCGGTCATCGCCACGACGTGGCCGCGCGACTGCAGCGCGGTGACCATGGCTCGCTTCTGCTGCGGGGTGACCCTCCCGAACACGGTGCGGTGCTCCACCACCTCGGCCAGCGCCTCGGGGTCGTCGGGCAGCTCCCGGGCGTCCACCGGATCGTCGGCGCCGGGGAGGCCCACCCGGGCCGCGACCGCACCGACGGTCCGGGGGTTGTCGCCCGAGATCACCTTCAGGGCCACGCCCTGGTCGGCGAAGTACCGCAGCGTGTCGCGCGCGTCGGGGCGCACCCGCTCCTCGAGCAGGACCAGGGCCCGGGGCGTCACCCCGACCGGCAGCGTCTCGTCGGTCGGTGCGGCCCCGGCGTGGGCGAGGAGCAGGACCCGGCAGCCGGTCGCAGCGATCGTGTCGGCGCGGCGGCGGGCCGGGTCGTCGGGGTCGGGGCAGACCATCTCGGGCGCGCCGATGATCCACGAGCCGACCCCGGCGAAGGTGGCCGCCGACCACTTCCGGGCCGACGAGAACGGCACCGCACCGCTGCGGACCCAGCCGACGGGCGGCGGGAACGCCGCGCCCACGGCCCGCAGGGTCGCGTTGGCGTTCTCGTCGTCGGCGAGCGCGCCGAGGGCGGCGGCCACCGCGTCCGCATCGGCACCGTCGATCACCTCGAGCCGGTCGAAGCCGACGTCGCCCTCGGTCAGGGTGCCGGTCTTGTCGAGACAGACGACGTCGACCCGGGCCAGGCCCTCGACCGCGGGGAGCTCCTGCACCAGCACCTTGCGCCGGGCGAGCGTGACCGCGGCGATCCCGAACGCGAGGCTGGTCAGCAGGACGAGACCCTCGGGCACCATGCCGACCACCGCCGACACGAGCGCGACCAGGGCGTTGTCGAGGTCGGTCTTGCTCAGCTGGCGGGCGAGCAGCACGGCCGCGGTCGGGAACAGGGCGAACTGGATGTAGCGCAGCAGCCGGTTGATGCCCCCGACGAGCTCGGACCGGGTCAGCGTGAACCGCCGGGCCTCGGTGGCGATGGTGCGGGCGTAGGCCTCGGCCCCGACCCGGGTGGCCTGGAAGCGGCCCGACCCGGCCACGACGATCGCGCCGGAGAGCACCTCGTCGCCGGGCCGCTTGTCGATCGGGTCGGCCTCCCCGGTCAGCAGCGACTCGTCGATCTCGAGACCGGCGGCGACGGCGACGATGCCGTCGGCGGGCACCTGGTCGCCGGTGCGCACGTCGACGAGGTCGTCGAGCACCACCGCGTCGATCGCGCACTCGACCACGGTGCCGTCGCGCACCACCCGGGCGAAGGGGGCGGCGAGCACGGCGAGGCGGTCGAGCGTGCGCTTGGCCCGCACCTCCTGGATGATCCCGATGGCCGAGTTGGCCACGAGGATGACCCCGAAGAGCGAGTCCCGGATGTCGCCGACCGCGAGGATGATGACGAGCATCGTGCCGAGGATGGCGTTGAACCGGGTCAGGACGTTCGCCCGGACGATCTCGCCGTAGGTGCGGCTGGTGCGATCGCCGGCGTCGTTGGTGTCGCCACGCGCGACCCGTTCGGCGACCTCGGCGGCGGTGAGGCCCGCACTCCCCGTGACCACCTCGGGTCGGGGCGTGCCGAAGCGCGAGGCGGTGGCGGGCCCCATGGGTGGCCGCCCGCTCAGGCGGGACCGTCGCCGGTGGCGACCGGGACCAGCTCGATCTCGCCGGTGGCGTCGTCCTCGAGCCGCTGGTAGCCGCAGAGCTCGGCGAGCAGGGGCTGGCCCTCGTCGGGGCCGCTCCCGATGAGCTCGTCGCCCGCGACGACCCGCACCTGACCCCGCGGGCGGTAGAGGTAGCGGCCGGCCCGGCGGATGGCCAGGAGGTAGAAGCCGGTCTCGGTCTCGAGCCGGGCGTCGCGCAGGGTGGCACCGTCGAGCGCGCTCCCGACCGCGACGGGCAGGCGGGTGATCACCTCGTCGGCGTCGCCGAGCGCCCGCGCCACGATGGGGTGCATCTCCTCGCCCTCCTCGACCAGCCAGACCATCTGCTGGGCGGCGTCGCCGATCTCCTCGGCCGCCGCACCCAGGTGCAGCAGACCCCGCAGGGGCGACGGGTCGACCTCGTCGGCGGCGCTGCGCAGCACCCAGATCTCGAGGCGCTCGCGCATCTCGTCGAGCCGGTCCTCGAGCTGGCTGACCTCGGCGGCGAGGCTGGGGTCGTTGAACAGCAGCGCGGAGTAGGCGAGGCCGACGGCGACCTCCGACACGTTCTTCATCTCCACCAGCACGTCGACGGCGCGGTCGAGGTCGGTGACCGTGGGATCGTGGTCCACCGCGGGCGGACGCCACTCGGGGGCACCGGCGAGGATCCGCAGCTCGGCGATGCCGCTCGGCGCGCCCCGCAGGATCAGGACGTCCTCGGCCATGACGACGTCGTCACCGTCGGGATCGATCTGCCACTCCTTGCCCCGCCGGATCGCCATGACCCGCATGCCCACCTCGACCGGGAGCTCCACGTCGGCGAGACGGCGCTGCGCCAGCGCGGAGTCGGGCCGGACCCGGACCCGGTGCGAGATCTCCTCGGCGGCGGCGAGATCGGCCACCAGGTCGGCCGGGATCCCGAGGCGGTGGGTCACGACCCGGGTGACGTCGAGGGCGGCGTTGGCCAACCGCTCGATCGCCGACACCAGGTGCAGCACGCTCGACATCTGCTCGGCCTCGCGGGGCGCCCGAGCCGCGAGCACGCACACCTCGCGCATCTCGTGGATGAGCTCCCGGAGCCGCTCCTCCAGCTCGTGGACCTCGTTGGCCATCGCCTCGTCGTCGAAGAAGAGTGCGGCGTAGGCGAGGTCGACCATCAGCTCGGAGGTGTCCTTGGCCTCCGACAGCATGGCCTTGAGATTCCGTGGAGGTCGGTCGTCGCCCATCGATGCTCCGGAGGTCCCGGGGGAGGAGGGTCGGAGCCCGACCCGCTAGGAGATCCCCAGGATAACCAGGGTCACCATGAAGGCGACGGCCCCGAGGAAGTCCGACGACGACGACACGAGCGGCACCCCGTTGTTGTCGGGGTCCCAGCCCAGGCGGTAGGTGACGAGCGCGGCGGCGTAGGCGACCACGCTGGTCACCGCGGTCGCGAGCACCCCGGCGATCACCACGACCGCGAGCAGCGCGATGACGCCGGGGCTGGCCAGGCCGATGAGCGCGGCGAGGCCGTCGGCCAGCCCGCCGAGCACCAGGTAGATCGGCAGGGCCACCAGGAACACCAGCGTGAGGTCGGGCGCGATGGGCCCGACCGCGAGACGGGTCGGATCGACGAGCCCGAGGTGGAGCTTGGTCGCGACGCGTGCCGAAAGGATCCCGGCGAGCGAGCCCGACAGCGAGAGCAGCGGTGGGATCACCACGAGCAGCGCCGGCTCGGCCGCGAGCGCACCCAGACGCCCCTGGATGGTGATCCCGGCCAGGGTGCTGATCAGGCCGGCGAGCAGCAGGAACGGCAGCGACTCGCGCACGATGCGCCGGGTCACGGTGCGCCCCGACCGGAAGCCGGCCACGAGGAGGACGAGGCTGCCCACCGCCACCACCGCGGCCACCGCGCCCGTCACCCCGGCGGGCACGTCGGTCACGAGCAGGGTCGCGAGCACCAGGCTGGGCAGCGTCACGACGTCGCCGGCCGCGGTGACCACGGGCACGCTCACGTTGTCGACGTCCCACTCGCGTCGCACCCCGAGCGCGGCGACCCCGAGCGTGATCCCGAGCACGACCAGGGTGGGGATCAGCGCCCCGACGACGGCGATCACCACGAAGTCGGTGATCGAGATGGCGTTGCGCACCCCGAACGCCTCGGCGACGAGCTTCGCGACCACTGCGAGCAGGAGCGAGGTCCCGACCGACAGCGCGACCGCAGCCTCCAGGTTCTGGCCCACCGGGCTGGTGCGCCGGCGCGACACCTCGAAGTCGCCGGTCGCGACGAGGGTGCCGAGGCGGCTGCCCAGTGCGCCGAAGACGTTGCCCCGGAGGCCCACCGCGGCGGGCACGAGCACGAGGAGCCCGGGGAGCACCTCGAGCGTGCCGGTGATGGCCCCGAGGACGAGGCCGGCGATCAGGCCGGTCGCGGTCGCGAGGAGGTGCGCGACGAAGCCGTCGCGGACACCGGTCGGGTCGGCGCGGACGAGCGCGACGAACCGCCGCACGAAGCGGGGGAGGCGGGGCATCGCTGACTCGGAGGCTCGCTCATGACCGGTGCTCGGGGAGGCTCGGGGAGTCCCGGGAACGCCCGGGGAACCCCTCAGGCTAGCCCCGGGGGTCCGGAGCCGCCCCGGGTCAGCGGAAGTCGCGGGCCCCGGGGCCCCCGGCGGCGGGGAGGGCCAGGGGCTCGATGCGCCGGGCGATCACGTTGACCACGTCGTGACGGCGCTCGAGCAGGCCGCGCACGACCAGCGCCGGGGACTCCCGGGCCACCCGTCGGAACCGGGCCCACACGTCGGGGGTGCACACGACGTTGACCAGACCGGTCTCGTCCTCGAGGTTGCAGAACACCACGCCCTTGGCCGTGGCCGGCTGCTGACGGTGGGTCACGACGCCGCCGACCTCCACCACCGTGCGGTCGGGCAGGGTGCGCAGCAGCTCGGCGGTGACCGCGCCCCGGGCGGTGAGCCGGTCGCGCACGAACTCGGTGGGATGACGCCCGGCCGACAGCCCCGTCGCCCAGAGGTCCGCGGCGGTCTCCTCGACCGGGTCGAGGCCCGGGAGCGGCGGGGCCGTGACCCCGGTGACCACGCCCGGGAGCGCCTGCACCTCGACCGCGCCCCGGCGGCGGGGCCGGGCGTCGCGCAGCGCCCCGGCGGCCCAGAGCGCGTCCCGGCGCCCGACCCCGAAGCCGGTGAACGCCCCGGCGGTGGCCAGGGCCTCGAGCGCGTCGATCGGCGCCCCGGTCCGGCGGGTGAAGTCCTCGAGCCCGGTGAACGGAGCCCGGTCCCGTTCGGCGTCGATGCGCTCGAGCAGCACGTCGGAGCACCCCCGCACGGCGCGTAGGCCGAGGCGCACCGCGTGGGTCGACGGATCGGCGTGCCAGCCCGGCCGGGGCCGACCGATCGGACCGGCCGCCGCCGACCGGGGCTCGAGCGTGCAGTGCCGGCGGGACGCCACCACGCAGGGTCCGAGCACCTCGACCCCGTGCCGCAGCGCGTCGCGCACGATGGTGTGCGGCGCGTAGAAGCCCATGGGCTGGGCCTCGAGCAGCGCGCACGCGAACTCGGCCGGGTGGTGCAGCTTCATCCAGGCGCTGGCGTACACGAGGTAGGCGAAGCTGACCGAGTGGCTCTCCGGGAAGCCGAAGTCGGCGAACGCCTCGAGCTTCGTCGCGATCTCCTCGGCCGCCGCGCCGTCGATCCCCTGCGCCGCCATCCCGGCCATGAGGCGCTCGCGCATCGCGGCCATGCGGGCCCGGGAGCGCTTGGACCCCATGGCCTGGCGCAGCTGGTCGGCCTCGCCGGGGCTGAACCCGGCGGCGTCGATCGCGATCTGCATGAGCTGCTCCTGGAACAGGGGCACGCCGAGGGTCTTGGCCAGGCTCCGCTCGAGCCGCGGGTGGGGGTAGGTGACCGGCTCCTCGCCGGTCCGGCGGCGCAGGTAGGGGTGGACCGAGCCACCTTGGATCGGGCCGGGGCGGATGAGCGCGACCTCGACCACGAGGTCGTAGAAGCAGCGGGGTCGCAGCCGGGGCAGTGTCCCCATCTGGGCCCGGCTCTCCACCTGGAAGACCCCGATGGTGTCGGCCGCGCAGAGCAGGTCGTAGACCTCGTCCTCCTGGGGGATGGTGGCGAGGTCGATCTCGGTGCCCTCGTGGTCCCGCACGAGATCCACGGCCAGGTGCAGCATCGTGAGCATGCCCAGGCCGAGCAGGTCGAACTTCACCAGCCCGGCCGCCGCGCAGTCGTCCTTGTCCCACTGGAGCACCGAGCGCCCCTCCATCCGGGCCCACTCCACCGGGCAGAACTCCACCAGCGGACGGTCGGCCATCACCATCCCCCCGGAGTGGATCCCGAGGTGGCGCGGGTAGTCGAGCACCTGGGTCGCGAGGTCCACCGCCAGCGGCGGCACCGGTGCGTCGGCGAAGGCACCGTCGCCCGAGCCCCGGAACCGCTCCACGGTGCGGGCCGCGGCGTCGGCCTGGCCGGGCGAGCATCCGACCACCTTGGCCATCTCGCGGATCGCGCTGCGGGCCCGGTAGGTGATGACGTTGGCGACCTGGGCCGCCCGGTCGCGGCCGTAGCGCGTGAACACGTACTGGATGACCTCCTCGCGCCGCTGGTGCTCGATGTCGAGGTCGATGTCGGGTGGGCCGTCGCGCTCCGGGGAGAGGAACCGCTCGAACAGCAGGCCGAGCGCGACCGCGTCGGCCTTGGTGACGCCGAGCGCGTAGCAGACCGCGCTGTTGGCCGCGCTGCCCCGGCCCTGGCAGTAGATGTCGTGGCGGCGGCAGAAGTCGACGATGTCGACGAGGACGAGGAAGTACCCGGCGAAGCCCAGCGTCTCGATCACCGCGAGCTCGTGATCGATCTGGCGGAGCGCCGCCGCGTGCTGCGGGTGCGCGGGCGGGTACCGCACCGCCGCACCCCGGTCGGTGAGGACGCGCAGCCACGACATCTCGGTGTGGCCCTCGGGCACGTCGAGGTCGGGGAGGTTCGGGGCGGCGAGCCGCAGGTCGAACGCGCACTGGCGCGCCACCTCGACCGTGCGCTCCACCGCCCCCGGCCAACGGGCGAACCGGCGCCGCTGCTCGTCGGGGCCGCGCAGGTGCGCGAGCGGGCTGGCCGGGAGGTACCCGTCCATCTCGTCGAGCGAGCGACCGGCCCGGATCGCGGCGAGGGCGGTGGCCAGCGGCCGCTGCCGGGGCGTGGCGTAGCGGACGTCGTTGGCGGCCACGACGTCGACGCCGGCCCGTCCGGCCAGACGGGCGAGCGCGTCGTTGCGGTGCCGGTCGAGCGGGTCGCCGTGGTCCCAGAGCTCCACGAGCACCCGGTCGCGCCCGAACGCGTCGACGAGCCGGTCGAGCGCGTGGCGCGCCGCGGCGGGGCCGTCGGCGAGCAGGGCTCGGGGCACCGCGCCGGGCGCACCGCCGGTCAGGACGCGCCAGGCGTCGTTGACCCCGGCGGGCCGGCCCTGCGTGAGGTGGACCGCGGCCCGGGCGTCGTCGGCCAGCGCCGCGAGGGAGAACCGGGGGGCACCCTTGGCCCCCGCGAGCTGGCCCCGGCTGATCGCCCGGGCCAGCCGGGCGTGGCCCACCGGACCCTCGGCGAGCACGACGAGGTGGCTGCCGTCGTCGAGGCCCAGCTCGGCCCCGAACACGGTGGGCAGGCCCGCCGGGCGGGCGGCGAGGGCGAAGCGGACGATCCCGTAGAGGCCGTCGTGGTCGGTGACGGCCAGGCCGGCCAGGCCGAGGCGGACGGCTTCGTCGACCAGCTCCTCGGGGTGGCTGGCCCCGTCGAGGAACGAGAAGTTGGTGTGGCAGTGCAGCTCGGCGTACCCCATGGGAGGGGACACGGTACCGAACGTACGTTCGATCGCGCAAGGCGCGGGCTCAGCCCACCAGCCGCTCCGGGCAGCGGGCCTCGAGCATCCGCCGGAACCCGTCGCGCCACGGCACCTCGCAGCGGCCGAGCACCGCGTGCATCTTCGTGACGTCGGGCCACAGCGGCGTCCAGGCGTCGGCCCGGTAGACGATGCGCGGCTCCACCCCGCACAGCTCGCCTGCGTAGGCGAGGTACTCCTCGGCCGACACGGTCTCGCTGCCGCCCCAGTTCACGACGAGCGCGGGCACCGTCACTACCTCGAGCGCGCGGATCCCGAGCCGGACGTAGTCGTCCTCGTGGATCGGGTGGTAGCGGTTGGGTGCGTCGGGGTGGAGCGCGATCTCCTCCCCCGCCAGCATCCGCGCGATGCGGTCCCACGGCGCACCGCCCTCGGGTCCGTAGGTCGAGCAGATCCGGATGATCGTCGCGGGCACGGAGTGCTCGAGCGCGGTGTGGCGCACCACCACCTCGCCCGCGACCTTGGAGAACGAGTAGTTGCCGGTGGTGTGGATGCCGGGCGGGTCGTCCTCGCGCAGCGGTCGGGGGCCCTGGTACGCGTAGGTCGATCCGGTCGAGCAGTACACGAAGCCCCGGCAGGTCGGCGCCACCGCCCGCATCAGCCGACCGGTCGACAGCGCGTTCACCTCCAGCGCGAACTCCCAGTCGGCGGTCTCGGCCCCGAGCGCGGCACCGGCGTGGAACACGTGGGTGATCCCGTCGGGGAGATCGGCGAAGTCGGCGCCGTGCAGGTCGCCGACCACCGGATGGATCCCGACCGCGAGGACCTTGTCGAGGTCGGCCGGGTCGCGGTAGCGGGCGAGGCCGAACACGGTGTTGCCCTGCGCCGCGAGCGCGCGGGCGATGGGGAACCCGACACGGCCCGCCGCGCCGGTCACGAGGATGCGTTGCGCACGGAGCATGCCCGCATCATGACCCGGACCGCACCGGTCCCGCCCGGGCGGCCGCCGCACCCCGGGGCGCGCCGTCAGTCGTAGAGCGCCTCGACCACCACCCGGCCACCCTCGATCCCGACCAGGCAGGCCACCGCGGCATGCGACGCGGCATGCGACGCGGCATGCGACGCGACATCCGACGCGACATCCGACGCGGCAGCGGGATCGGCGACCACCACGTGCCACAGCGCCCGACGGCGCCGGCCGGTCCGGTCCCACCACCGCACGTCGTGGATCCAGGGCCCGGCCCAGTCCCGCACCGGTCCCCCACCGCCGGGGAGGACCGGGCAGGCCAGCCACCCCGGACGGCCGGTCGCCTCGCCCCGCCCCGTCACGGCCACGGGCCGCCCGGCCGGATCGTGCAGCTCGGCCGGCACCCCCGGGACGAAGACCCGGGCGGGCGCCGGGCCCGGCACCGTCCCGGGCCAGGGCGGTCCCGGGTCGGGAGCCGGGCGGGCGTCCCCCCAGGGGATCCAGCGGACCCGCTCGGCCGGGGTCCGGCCGCCGGCGGGGCACGCGGTCACCACGGCGTCGTGGCCGAGCAGGCCCTGGACGCGGGCGAGCGCCCGGTCGGCCCGGTCCCGGGCCCCGGCGTCGCCGCCCCAGAGCCCGAGCTGACGGCCGGTGGCGGGCGCCACCTGCTCGGGGCGGAGCCGCAGCACGGTGATGCCCCCGGCGACGAACGCCTCCTCGCCGATCTCGGCCCGACCGGTGATCCACCCCTCGAGCTGCCACCGGACCCGCCCGACCAGCGCCGCCGGGGTGCACCCGCCGTCGTGACGCCAGTGCCGGACCAGGTGCTCGCCGTCGGCGGTCTCGATCTCCACCGCCACCTGGGCGCAGGAGAGCCCGAGCGACTCCAGCCGCCCGAGCAGCCGGTCGGCCAGGCCCTTGGCCGCGAACGCCGCCTCGTCGACCCGGGTGGCCGGGGGGTCGAGCTCGGCCGTCTCCACCAGGTCGGGCGGGACCGGGGCGAGCGCGGTGGCGTGGTCCTCGGTGCCGCTCGCGTCGCGGTGGGCCCGGGCCCCGACCGCCCCGAACCGGGCCAGCACCGCCGGGGCGGGCAGCGCCGCGAACGCGCCCAGGGTGCGCAGACCCAGCCGACCCAGCAGATCGGGGAGCCCGGGGAGGTCGGGGACGTCGAGCACCGTCACCGGCCAGTCGGCGAGGAAGGCGGGCGACCCGCCGGGCCCGACGAGGTGCGCGCCTCCCGGCGCGGCGACCCGGGCCGCGAGCCGGGCCGCGAACCCGCCGTCGGCGACCCCGACCCGCGCGTCGGGGACACCCGCGGCCGCGACCAGCCCGCCGACCCGCTCGGCCAGCGCGGCGTCGCCCCCGAAGTAGCGCGACGGGCCCCGGGTCGGGAACCCGAGACGACCGGGCCGCTCGAGCACCATCCGGGGGGTGACCGTCTCGACCGCGCGCGCCACCGCCTCGAACGCCCGGGCCTCGGCCCCGGGGTCGGCGTCGCGCACCACCAGCCCGGGGCAGCGGGCCTCGGCCTCCCGGCGGCGCAGGCCCGGGACCACCCCCTCGGCCCGGGCCTCGGCCGAGGCCGCGACCACGCACGTCCGGCCACCGGTCCGGGCCACCACGGCCAGCGGCACCGTCCGCCACTCGGGCCGGGTCGCCCGGGCCGCGACCACCGGCCAGTCGGGGCACCACACGCACAGGACGCGCTCAGCCGGCACGGGCGTGCCCCACGTCCGGTTGCCCCGGCGGTCCAGCCGATCCGGGCGACGCGGCCGCACGACCGTCGGCCACCACCGGCACGGTGCGCTCGGCCAGGAGACCGGCGTCGATGCGCCACGGACCCCCCGGTACGTGCAGCCGGAGCGCGGCCTCGGCCGGCCACGCGTCGTCGCGGGCGAGCG
>CAIUKV010000263.1 GCA_903899845.1 uncultured Actinomycetes bacterium | reverse complement strand
TACCGCAACCCCGGCTACGCCGCCGACCTCTTCTACGACGTGCGCACCGGCGACTACCAGGTGACCGTCCAGCAGCAGGGCTGGCTCGGCGTGCTCAACGACCTCCACAAGGGTCGCGACTCCGGCTCGACCTGGAGCTGGGTGATCGACGTCTCGGCGCTCTTCCTCGTCGCCATCGCCATCACCGGCATCGTGATGCAGCTGTTCCTGCGCAAGCGGCGCACCTCGGCGCTGGTGATCGCGGGCATCGGTGCGGTCGTGGCCGTCGTGCTCGCCTGGATCGCACTGGGCTGAGGACGCGCCGCCACCCACCGGAACCGGTGGGCCTGCTCCCTCCCGAAGTGGTGCATGCCCCGTCGCCGGAAGCGGTCAGGTGCGCGCGAGCGGGGTGATCGCCTCGAGGGCGGCTCCGATCTCGTTGCGCTGCGCCTCGAGGTCGGAGCGGGACTGGAGATCGAGCCAGAGCCGCTCAGTTGCCGTCGGTGAACGACTGCAGCGTCACGCAAGTGGAACGCGTGGCGTTGCGGACGCCTCACGTCATGGTGCTGCCGGCGTCGGCAGGTCCCGCCAGCGGGCGTTGGTGTGCACGGTGCCGTCGGTCGAGACCGCGAGCCAGGCCACCCCGGCCCGGTCGGCCACGAGCCGGGCCTGCTCGGGGGGCTCCACGCCGCACACGGTGGCGAGCACGTCGGCGGTCGCGGCGTCCTCGGCCACCACGGTGACGGCCACCACCCCGGCGGCCGGCCACCCGGTGCGGGGGTCGAGCACGTGCGAGTGGCGTCGCCCGGCCACGGTGAAGCCCCGCCGCGCCGCGCCGCTCGTGGCCACGCCGGCGTCGGCCACGGTCACCACCGCGATCGGCGGCGCCGCGTCGCCCCGGCGCGGGTCCTCGACCGCGACGGTCACCGGCACCGGGCCCACGTGGCGGAGGTCGCCGCTCGCGTCGACGATCAGGGTGGCGTCGCCGAGGTCGTCACGCACCCGGTCCACCGCCCGGTCCACGATCCAGCCCTTGGCCAGCGCATTGGGCTCGAGCCCACCGACGGGCCCGGTCGCCTCGGGCCGTCCGGTGGGGCCGATCCGGTACCGGGGGGCGGCGATCGCCCGGGCGGCCGCGGCGCAGGCCGCGTCGGCGGGCGGCGCGCCGCGGGCCTCGGCGTCGGCCCAGAGCCGGCGCAGCTCCCCCACCATCGGATTGAACGCCCCGTTCCATCGCTGCTGGTGCGCGAGGGCACCGGCCAGCAGCGCGGCGACCTCGGGACCCGGATCGGCCAGCTCGGCGCGCTTCCACCGCTCGAGTGCGCTGTCGGCGAGGAACACCGAGCACAGGGCCTCGAGGCGGGCGATCTCGTCGAGCACGGCCGCGGCCACCGCCCGTCCCGCCCGGGCCCGCAGGCCGAGCACCTGCACGCGCACCGTGGTGCCGAGCAGGGGCGTGCGCTCGGCACGACGCCGACGGATCCGGGGAACCACCTCAGAAGATGTGGAGCTTCTCGAGCAGGCCGAAGGTGTCGTCGATCGTCTCGAACAGGTCCTTGTTGTGCTTGATCTGCTTGGTGCGCATGTAGACGCGCAGCCACTGCTGGTACACGAGGCGCTCGTAGCGTTCGAGGATCTCGTCGGTGGAGCACTCGGTGTGGGTGAGCAGCCCGGCGAGGAACATCGCGCACTCGAAGCCGAGCGAGATCGACTGGAAGTACGGCGAGCCGATCGCGGCGTCCCCCACCAGGAACACGCTCGTCGTCGCGAACGGGTGGTCGGTGGGCGGACCGTGCAGCCAGGCCCGGTTGGTGGCCCGGTAGGCGCGGTACAGGTCGAGGACGATCCGGATCACCCGGACGTCGTCCACCAGCTCGCCGCCGGTCTCGGCCCGCACCTTCTCGATGAAGCGGTCCATCGAGCGGGCCACCCCGGGCATGTTCGCCCGTAGCCACTCCCCGTCGCAGGCCGGGGGCATCGCCGCGTACTCCTGCTCGGAGATGTGGATCAGGCCGGTGACGTGGCTGGCCGAGTCGTCGTAGAGGGTCCGCTCCACCGACGGCACGAACTTGTACCGGGCGTTGTCGAGGTTCTTGTAGTACTTGCAGTACTCGTTGCACTCGTAGCGGCGGTCGAACACGAACGTGGCGACCGCGGCGTGCTCCATCCGGATGCTGTTGGTGTTGCCCCGCTCCCCCGCCGCCGGGTCCCATTCCGGCACCAGGTGGTCCCGCAGCAGCGACTTGCTGCCGGTGCAGTCGATCAGCAGGTCGCCCGGCTCGAGCCGCGCGTGCACGTCGTCGAGGGTCAGCGCCCCGGGGATGCGGGTCACCGGGCTCGGCCCGCCGCCGTCGACCAGGTCGCTCAGGGCCCCCTCGACGTCGTTGAGCCGCACGAAGCCCTCGGTGAGGGTGGCGAGCAGCTCACGCAGGTCCGGCGACATCCGACGCCGGAAGGCGAGCGCCTCCTCGAGCTCCCACGGCTCGAACACCGCCTCCACGTTGTCGCCGTCGAGGGGGTCGGCCCGGTAGGCGTCGACGGTGTCGGCCACGAGGTAGGGGGCGAGCTTCACCATCCGGTCGCGGGTGTACGCGGCCCGCTTCTCGTAGAGCCGCACGTCGTAGCCCGGGGCCTGCTGGAGCAGCGCGGTCATCATCAGCCCGACCGGCCCGGCCCCGACCACGTGCACCCGGCGCGGCGCTCCCGTCGATGTCTCCACGCTCACGGGGTCATCTCCCGGGCCGCGACCACGTCGCGGGCGACGGCTCGGAACATGTCGCCGAGCACGAGCGCCCCGCCGCCCCGGGCGAACCCGAGCAGCCCGCGCCGCTCGTCAGGCGTGAGCGCGGCGTCGCTCCACGCGACGAGGTCGTCGGCGGCCGCCTGGGTGATCTCGGGCGCGGGCGTGCCGAGCGGGTCACGGCGGGCCTCGAGCAGCCGGATCAGCATCACCCAGGTGAACTGCATCAGGTCGTCGTTGACCGCCCCGGCGTAGCGACGCTGGCGCATCCCCTCCACCGCGTCGGCCCAGGTGACGAACCGGTTGCGCCGGTCGTCGTAGAACTCGAGGCCCC
Source organism: uncultured Actinomycetes bacterium (assembly GCA_903899845.1). Taxonomy (GTDB): domain Bacteria; phylum Actinomycetota; class Acidimicrobiia; order IMCC26256; family PALSA-555; genus CAIUKV01. The sequence goes on along the minus strand of CAIUKV010000263.1, from coordinate 90 downwards.
GGGCCGCGCGGGTCTCCTCGTCGGGGTCGGTGCCGTCGGGGTGCACCCCGCCCGGCACCGCCGGGGGCGACGTATCCACCTTCTGAGGGC
>CAIUKV010000262.1 GCA_903899845.1 uncultured Actinomycetes bacterium | reverse complement strand
GCGCGGACCGCAAGCGCCTGCTCCTGCGGCGGGAAGGATGGGCGGGGGACCGGGCCGGGGACCGGGCAGAGGGACGGGATGGTTGACCGGTCGGGGGGACAGGCCGGGGACGGCTCCGCCCCGCGCATCGCTTCCTCACGACGCGCCGCTCCGAGCAACTCGCGCGTTTCGAGTGTTTTTCCCGTTCATCGGGGCCCGGAAGCGCCCTGACCGGAAATCCGGCGCTCCACTGAATACAGTCCCGCCCGGGACCCCGGGGACCACCCGGCGACGGGAACGGGGTCTTGCGCAACTACATGCATCTGCATTAGAACACCACCGCAATCGCTCGCAGGTTCGCACCGCGACCACACGGGCGACCACGCCAACCGCGGCGACGCAGCCGCACAAGGGGGAACACAACCATGAAGCGCCGGTTCTTGGTCGCCGCGTTCGGGGCGGCCATGGTGGCCGTCACCGTCACGGGCGGCGGCACCGCACTTGCGAAGAACGAAAAGATCAACCCCAACGCCCGCCTCAACTTCGCAATGAACATGGGCGGCGGTGGGTTCAGCCAGCGGCTGCAGCCCGACAAGATGACCGCGATCTGTGACGCGATCGTCGGGAGCCAGGTGTTCGGCACGCTGATCCGGCGCGACACGAAGACCAACAAGGCGGTCCCGAACCTCGCCGAGTCGTGGGAGGTCGTCGACCCGAGCACCTTCAAGATCACGCTCCGCAAGGGCCTGACCTTCCAGGACGGCACCCCGCTCGACGCGGCGGCGCTGAAGCGGGACCTCGACCTCAAGCGGGTCGCCCCGTCGACCCTGGCCCCGACCCTCGGTGTGATCTCCGAGGTCGTCGCCGAGCCCGACGGGCGCAGCGTGACCATCAAGCTGTCGCAGCCGGTCGCCGGCATCATGCCCCTGACCTTCGCCGGTCGTGAGGGGATGGTCGCGGCGGCGTCCAGCACCGACCAGAAGCCGGTCGGCGCCGGGCCGTTCAAGTTCGACTCCCAGGTCGTGGGCCAGGAGATCAAGCTCTCCAAGTTCCCGAACTACTGGGACGCCAAGAACGTCAAGCTCGCCGGCATCGACTACGAGAACATCGACACCGGTCAGAACGGCGTGCTCGCGGTCATCGCCGGTGACCTCGACATGGTGGAGGGCGCGGGCCAGGCCAACGCCCCGGCCGAGAACGACCCGAACGTCAAGATCGAGTCGGCGACCGGTGCGGACTACTGGAAGCTCAACATGAACACGTCGAAGCCTCCCTTCGACAACGTGGACTTCCGGCGGGCGGTGAACTACGCCATCGACAAGAAGGCGATCGCCGAGGCCCTCTTCCCGGGTCAGTACGAGATCGCCACGCAGTCGTACCCCAAGACCTTCGTCGACCAGTACCAGAAGGACTTGGCCAACCGGTACCCGTACAGCGTGAAGAAGGCCAAGGAGGCCCTGGCCAAGTCGGGCGTCAAGACCCCGGTGACCGTGGTCGCCGTGCCCCCGGCCAACAACCCGAACTTCGCCCGGTTCGCCGAGATCGTGCAGGCGAACCTGAAGGAGATCGGCGTGGACGTGCAGATCCAGCCGTCCGCGAACCTCCTGACGACCTTCTTCCGGGACAAGCAGGGTGACTTCGTGACCACGCTGTGGCCGGCCCGTCCGGACCCCTCGGTCACGATCCAGCGGAACTTCACCCCGAACCAGGTGACCAACGCCGGCAACAACTTCAGCCTCGAGATCCCGACGGCCCTCGCCGAGATCCAGGCTGCGGAGACGCCGGCCGACGCCCGGGCCGGGTACAAGAAGGCCGTCAACATCATCGTGGACCAGGCCTACGAGGTGCCGGTCTTCTACCCGGTCCTCACCAACGTCCACCGCACCTACGTGGTGAGCGACGACTGGCAGGTCTACGGCTCGTGCCAGGGTGTCGACTTCTCGAAGGTCGCCATCACCACCAAGAAGAAGTAACCCCGACGGGGGAGGAACGGCCCGGGTGGCGTCCGCTGCCCGGGCCGTTCTTCATCTCTCCCGCCGTTCACCTCTTCCCCCCGCCCGGGGCGACCCGGTCCGGACCCGAGGGTTCCGCTCAGTGCTGACGTTCATCATCCGACGAATCCTGGCGCTGATCCCGCTGCTGTTCATCGTCAGCGTGATCGTCTACGGCCTCATCCTCATCGTGCCCGGCGACCCCGCCATCACCCTCGCCGGCGGTGAGGAGGCCACCAACGAGCGCATCGAGGAGGTCCAGCAGGAGCTCGGGCTCGACCGGCCCTTCCTCGTCCGCTACGGCGAGTGGGTCGGCAACGCCGTGCAGCTCGACTTCGGCAACTCGCTCTACTCCGACATCCCGATCACCGAGGAGATCGCCGAGCGGTTCCCGAAGACCCTCCAGATCGCCGGCGGCGCGCTCGCCTTCGGCCTGCTCGTCGGCATCCCGCTCGGGATCATCTCCGGGATCCGGCCCCGGTCGGTCTCGGACCGAACCGTGGTGATCATCACCAGCGCGGCGATCGCGATCCCGACCTTCTGGCTGGCCCTCATCCTGATCCTGCAGCTGGCGGTGTACCGCAGCATCCTGCCGTCACGGGGCTTCGTGCCGTTCAGCGAGTCCCCGTCGCAGTGGCTCGAGCACATGATCCTGCCCTGGATCACCCTCGGCACCCTCACCGCCGCGACCATCGCCCGCCAGCTCCGGGGCGCGTTGTCCGACACCATGGGGAGCGACCACATCCGCACCAGCCGATCGGTCGGGCTGCCACCGGTCAAGGTCGTGGGCAAGCACGCGCTCAAGAACTCGTCGGCCCCGGTCCTGACCGTGGTCGGCCTCCAGGTCGCCTATCTGTTGGGCGGCACCGTCGTGGTCGAGTCGATCTTCGGCATCGCCGGCCTCGGCTCGTACGTGCTCAGCGCCATCAGCCGGAAGGACTTCCCGGCGATGCAGGGCGCGATCATGTTCATCGCCCTGCTCACCGTGGTGGTGAACCTGCTCGTCGACATCTCGTACGCCTTGCTCAACCCGAAGGTGCGTGTCGAATAATGGACCGGCATCCCCACCCCGACCCCAACGCCGACCCGTTCGTCACGAGCGGCAACGCCGGGGCCCTCGACGCCACGACCGAGATCGAGCGCTCGGTCGAGGGCGCCTGGGCCCCGGTCATGCACCACACCGACGAGATGCCGGGCCACGTCGGCTTCTGGAAGCGGTTCCGGCGCAACAAGGTCGCGGTCGCCGCCGCGATCTACCTGATCCTGCTGATCCTCGCCGCGATCTTCGCGAGCCGCATCGGCCTCCAGGACCCGGACGCCCAGAACATCTCGGAGATCAACCAGCGCCCGTCGGCCGCCCACTGGCTCGGCCAGGACGACCTCGGGCGCGACGTGTTCGCACGGATCATCTACGGCGCCCGGGTCTCGCTCCAGGCCGCGTTCACCGCGGTCGCCCTGGCCCTCGTCATCGCCGTGCCGGTGGGGCTGTTCTCCGGGTTCGTGGGGGGCTGGATCGACCTCGTCCTCATGCGGATCTCCGACGCCATCCAGGTGATCCCGGCGCTCGTGCTCGCACTGGTCATCTCCGGCGTGCTCGGTCCGAGCACGACCAACGTGGCGATCGCGCTCGCCTTCGTGTTCACCCCCGGGTTCGTCCGACTGGTGCGGGGGCAGGTGCTCTCCGTCCGCGAGGAGACCTACGTCGAGGCCTCGCGGTCGATCGGCGCCAAACGAGGCTTCATCATCCGCAAGCGGGTGCTGCACAACGTGGCCTCGCCGCTCATCGTGCAGGCCGCGGTCACCGCCGGGTTCGCCCTGCTCGCCGAGGCCAGCCTCAGCTTCCTCGGGCTCGGCGTCCAGCCGCCCCAGGCCTCGTGGGGCACGATGCTGTCGCGGGCGTTCGCCCAGGTGTTCCAGGCCGGCTGGCTCCTGTGGATCCCCGGGAGCGCAATCGCCCTCACCGTGCTCGCGTTCAACCTGGTGGGCGACGGGCTGCGCGACGCCCTCGGCGCGGAGGGACGCAATTGAGCACGCCCAGCACGCCCGGCGCGGCCGGGGCCCCGACGGGGCCGCTGCTCGAGGTCACCGACCTCTCGGTGTCGTTCACCGCGCACAAGCAGACGGCCAAGGTCGTCGACCAGGTGTCCTTCGCGGTCCAGCCGGGCAAGACCCTCGGGATCGTGGGCGAGAGCGGCTCGGGCAAGACCGTGTCGTCGCTCGCCCTGGTCGGGCTGCTGCCCCGGACGGCCACGATCACCGGGTCGGCCCGGTTCGCCGGGCAGGAGCTCGTGGGGATGACCACCCGCCAGCAGCGGGAGATCCGGGGCAACGACATCTCGGTGATCTTCCAGGAGCCGATGACCAGCCTCGACCCGGTGTTCACCGTGGGCAACCAGCTGACCGAGGCCTACCGGAACCACCAGGGCGGCTCCAAGAAGGACGCCATGGCGCGGGCCGAGGAGATGCTCCGGCTCGTGGGCATCCCCGAGCCCCGCAAGCGGCTCGCGGAGTACCCGCACGCCTTCTCGGGCGGCATGCGCCAACGGGTGATGATCGCCCTCGCCCTGATCAACTCCCCTCGGCTGCTCATCGCCGACGAGCCCACCACCGCGCTCGACGTGACCATCCAGAGCCAGATCCTCGAGCTGCTCCAGGAGCTCCAGCAGGAGATGGGCATGGCGATCCTCTTCGTCACCCACGACCTCGGCGTGGTGGCGAGCGTCTGCGACGAGGTGTCGGTGATGTACGCCGGCCAGGTGGTCGAGCAGGCGAGCATCGACGAGTTCTTCGCCCATCCCCGCCACCCCTACAGCGAGGGGCTCCTGCGCTCGATGCCGCACTCGGTGCCCAAGGGCGAGCGGCTGCGCATGATCCCGGGGACGGTCCCGATCCCGAGCCGGTTCCCGACCAGCTGCCGGTTCGCCGGCCGCTGCCCGTACGCGCAGGAGGCGTGCTCGGCGGCCCCGATCCCGCTCGAGCAGCTCGACGACGGCCGGGTGGTGCGCTGCATCCGCCACCGTGAGCTCGTGATGGAGGCCCGGCCGTGACCGACGCGAACGGCGCCACCACCCCGGCCGCACCCCCGGCGACCCCCGCCGACGGCGCGGCTCCGCTCCTTCGGGTCCGGGACCTCGAGAAGGTCTTCCCGATCAAGAAGGGCCTGCTGCGCCGGACCGTGGCCCACGTGCGCGCCGTCGACGGCGTGAGCTTCGACATCGCCCGGGGCGAGGTCCTCGGGCTGGTGGGCGAGTCGGGATCGGGCAAGTCCACCACCGGTCGGCTCCTGCTCCGCCTGATCGAGCCGACCGGCGGCTCCATCGAGCTCGAGGGCAAGGAGCTGCGCGACCTCGAGGGCGAGGACCTCCGGGCGGTCCGACGCGACATGCAGATGGTCTTCCAGGACCCCTACTCGTCGCTCGACCCGCTCGCCCCGGTCGCCGACATCGTCGGTGAGCCGTTCCAGGTGCACTTCAACATGCCGCGCAAGGAGCGCGACGAGAAGGTCGTGAAGCTCCTCGAGCAGGTGGGTCTGAGCGCGCAGCATCTGCGCCGCTTCCCCGCCGAGTTCTCCGGCGGGCAGCGGCAGCGGATCGCGGTCGCCCGGGCCCTCGCCCTGGAGCCGAAGCTCATCGTGGCCGACGAGCCGGTGAGCGCGCTCGACATGTCGACCCAGTCGCAGGTCGTGAACCTGCTGAGCGACCTGCGCGACCGCCTCGGGGTGGCCCTGCTCTTCATCGCCCACGACCTGTCGATCGTGCACCACGCCAGCGACCGGATCGCGGTGATGTACCTCGGCGGCATCGTGGAGGTCGGCGACGCCGACGACGTCTACTCCCGGCCGTGCCACCCGTACTCGGAGGCACTGATCTCGGCCGCGCCGGTGCCCGACCCCGAGGTCGAGCGCACCCGGCGGCGGATCGTGCTCGAGGGCGACCCCCCGAGCCCACTGGACCCGCCGTCGGGCTGCCGGTACCACCCGCGGTGCGCCTACGCGATGGACATCTGCTCCCAGGTCGCGCCCGAGCCCACCCCGACGCTGGCCGGGGGTGAGGTGGCCTGTCACCTGCACACCTCGGGGCCGACCCTCGCGGGCCGGCCGCTCGCCGAGATGAGCGGCGTCACCATCCCCGAACCGGGCTGATCCGCGGGCGCAGGCCCGTCGTAGGCTCGGGGGCATGACGACCACCACCGCGCCCGCGACCCTTCCCGACCACCCCCTCGCCCTCATCACGGGCGACGAGATCCGGACCGCCGCCAGTGCGGTGAAGGCCGATCCCCGCTTCGCCGAGGGGTCGCTCCTCGCGCACGTGCGCCTCCACGAGCCGACCAAGGCCGCGCTCGCAGCCTGGTCGCCCGGGGACCCGGTGGCCCGGGTGGCCGAGGTCCAGGTGGTCCCGGCGGGCCGGAACGCGGTGATCGAGGCGCGGGTCGACGTGGTGACCGGCACGGTGACCGACTGGGTCGAGCACGAGGGCGAGCGCCCGGGGCTGCTGTTCACCGAGTCGATGCACGCGATCACCGGGTGCCGGGCAGACCCCGAGTGGCAGGCCGCAATGCGGCGGCGGGGGATCGAGGACCTCGACCTCGTGCAGATCGACCCCTGGCCCGCGGGCACGTTCGGATCGCCGCACGAGGAGGGGCGCCGCATCGCCCGCTGCATCATGTTCGTGCGGGAGTCGCCCGACGACAACGGCTACGCCCGCCCGGTCGAGGGCGTGGTCGCGTTCTGGGACATGACCAACCAGTGCATGCTCGAGGTCGCGGATCACGGGGTGGTGCCGATGCCGCCCGAGGGGGGCTCGTACCTCCCGGCCGACCACGAGCCGCTGCGGACCGACCTCAAGCCGCTCGAGATCGTGCAGCCCGAGGGTCCGAGCTTCACGGTGGAGGGCAACCTCGTGCGGTGGGGCCGGTGGTCGGTGCGGATCGGCTTCGACCCCTACGAGGGCCTGGTCCTCCACCAGGTCACGTACCACGACCGCGACCGCGACCGCCCGGTGCTCCACCGGGCCTCGGTCACCGAGATGGTCGTGCCCTACGGCGACCCCGGGCCCCTCCACGGGTGGAAGAACGCGTTCGACGCCGGGGAGTGGGGACTCGGCCGCATGGCCAACTCGCTCAAGCTCGGCTGCGACTGCCTCGGCGAGATCCACTACTTCGACGTGCAGATGGCGACCGAGGCGGGCGATCCGTACACGCTCGAGCACGCGATCTGCATGCACGAGGAGGACTACGGGATCCTCTGGAAGCACAACGACCTGCAGGGCGGGACCAACGAGGTCCGGCGGTCCCGCCGCCTGGTGATCAGCTTCATCGCCACGGTGGGCAACTACGAGTACGGCTTCTACTGGTACCTGTACCTCGACGGGAACATCCAGCTCGAGGCGAAGCTGACCGGCATCGTGTCGCCGATGGCGGTGGCGCCCGGCGATGAGCCCGAGTACGCGAACATGATCGCCCCGGGCCTCGCCGCCCCCCACCACCAGCACCTGTTCAGCGCCCGCCTCGACTTCGACGTCGACGGCGCGCCCAACTCGGTGTACGAGGTGGAGGCGGAGGTCGTGCCGCCCGGCCCCGACAACCCGTGGAAGAACGCGTTCCGGCCCAAGGTCACCCGACTCGACACCGAGTCGGCGGCCCAGCGCGACATGAACGCCGCGACGAGCCGGTCGTGGCGCATCGTGAACGAGCACTCCCGCAACCGCTTGGGCAAGCCGGTCGCCTACAAGCTCATCCCGACGATGTCGACGCCGACGATGCTCGCCGACCCCGACTCGAGCGTGGGTCGCCGAGCCGGATTCGCCCGGCACAACCTCTGGGTCACGCCGTACTCGCCCGACGAGCGGCGGGCCGCGGGCGAGTACCCGAACCAGTCGGTCGGCGGTGGCCTCCCCGACTGGACCGCGGCGGACCGGGCGATCGTCGACACCGACGTCGTCGTCTGGTACACGTTCGGGGTCACCCACTTCGTGCGCCCCGAGGACTGGCCGGTGATGCCGGTGGAGTACACGGGCTTCCTGTGCACGCCCTACGGGTTCTTCGACCGCAACCCGGCCCTCGACCTCCCGCCGTCCGCCGGGGCCTGCCACACCTGACCCGGACGCGCGGAGCGCTGCGACCCGGACGCGCCCCGCCTCCCCGGCCCACGGGGCATGATGGTCCGCGTGGCAGCGACCCGGCCCGGACGGCTGGACCGCCGTTCGTCGCGTCGGGCACGGG
>CAIUKV010000261.1 GCA_903899845.1 uncultured Actinomycetes bacterium | reverse complement strand
GAGCGTGCGGGTACTGGTCACCGGCGGCGCCGGCTTCATCGGCAGCAACCTCTGCCGCCGTCTCGTGGCCGGGGCGGCGCCGCCCGCGGTGGTCGTGCTCGACGACTGCTCGACCGGCTCCCTCGCGAACCTCGCCGGCGTCCCGGTCGAGGTGGTCGAGGGATCGGTCCTCGACCCCGACGTCGTCGGTCCCCTCGCCCGCGACGCCGACGTCGTGGTCCACCTCGCCGCCATCGGCTCGGTGCCCCGGTCGGTCGAGGCCCCGGTCGCGACCCACGCCGCCAACGCCACCGGCACCCTGGCCGTGCTCGAGGCGGCCCGGGCCGGGGGGGTCGGCCAGGTGATCGTGGCGTCGAGCTCGTCGGTCTACGGCGCCAACCCCGAGCTGCCCAAGCACGAAGGGCTGGCCCAGCTCCCGATGAGTCCCTACGCCGCGAGCAAGCTCGCCACCGAGGGCTACGCGCTCGCCTACCAGCACACCTACGGGCTGCCGGTCCTGGCCCTGCGCTTCTTCAACGTGTTCGGGCCGCACCAGGCGGTCGGGCACGCGTACGCCGCGGTGGTGCCGGCCTTCGTCGACGCTGCGCTCGCGGACCGACCGATCCCGGTGCACGGCGACGGGACCCAGTCGCGCGACTTCACCTTCGTCGGGACGGTGACCGCGGTCATCGAAGCGGCGATCGCCCGGGCGGTGGTGCATCCCGAGCCGGTGAACCTGGCCTACGGCACCCGGACCGATCTCCTCACGCTCATCGGCCTGCTCGAGGAGGTGATCGGGCGTCCGCTGGCGCGGACCCACGGTCCCCGTCGGGCCGGCGACGTCGACCACAGCCGGGCCGACGACGCGCGGCTGCGCCACCTGTTCCCCGAGGTCGATCCCGTCCCGCTGCGCGCCGCCCTCGCCGAGACGGTGGCCTGGTACGCGGCGCGTCCGGGGGCGTGATGGCCGGCCGGGGGGCCTTCGACGCCCAGAAGCGGGCGTTCGACGCCTCGGTGGCCGCGGTGGGACTGGTCGTGGGCGCGCCCGTCCTCGTCGTGATCGCGGCGGCGGTGCGGTGGCGACTCGGCGCGCCGGTGCTGTTCCGGCAGTGGCGCCCCGGTCGCGACGGCGTGCCGTTCGAGCTCTGGAAGTTCCGGACCATGACCGATGCCCGCGGTCCCGACGGCGGGCTCCTCGCCGACGCCGACCGGCTGACCGCGCTCGGCCGGTGGTTGCGGCGCACCAGCCTCGACGAGCTGCCCGAGCTGGTGAACGTCCTGCGGGGGGACATGAGCCTCGTGGGGCCCCGCCCGTTGCTGATGGAGTACCTCGAGCACTACAGCCCGGTGCAGGCCCGTCGCCACGAGGTCCGGCCGGGGCTCACGGGGTGGGCCCAGGTGAACGGGCGCAACGCAACGACGTGGGACGCCCGCTTCGCGTACGACGTCGAGTACGTGGAGCGGCGGGGCTGGCGGCTCGACCTGCGCATCCTGGCCCGGACCGTCGTCCAGGTGGTCCGGGGATCGGGGATCACCGCACCGGGCGAGGCGACCATGCCCCGGTTCGCCGGGGGTGCCGACGGCGCGGAGGCCCGGTGAGCCGGGTCGCGGTGTTCGGCGGGGCCGACCAGGGCCGTCAGACCATCGACGTCCTGGAGGCGGCCGGGCAGCACACGGTGGTGGCCGTGGTCGATCCCGGTCTCCCGGCCGGGACCCCGGTGGCGGGGTACCCGGTGGTGGACCCCGGGGACCTCGGCCCGCTCGGCACCGACGCCTTCGTGGTCGCCGTGGGCGACAACTCGGTCCGGGCCGGGCTCGTCGCCCGCGTGCGCGCCGAGCACCCCGACCTGGCCCTGGTCGCGGCCGTCCACCCCGCGGCGGTCGTGGCCCGCGACGCCGTGCTCGGCCCCGGGGTGACCCTGATGGCGGGCGCGGTGGTGGCCAACGGGTGCACGATCGGGGAGGGCGCGCTGCTCGGCACCAACGCGTCGATCGACCACGACGGGGTGCTCGGCGCGTGGGCGAGCCTGGCGCCGGGTGTGGCCACCGGCGGCAACGTCACGATCGGCGCCTACAGCGCGATCGGCGTCGGGGCGGCCCTGATCCACGGGGTCACGGTGGGCCCCCACTCGGTGGTGGGGGCGGGCGCCGTGGTCCTGCGCGACGTCCCCGACCACGTGGTGGCCCACGGCGTGCCCGCCGTGGTCGCCCGGGCCCGGGCCGAGGGCGAGCCCTATCTGGTGCGCCGCCGCCCCTGACCCGATCCGGGGTGGGGTCACCCGGTCGCCGTCTGCGAACATGACCCCGTGCAGGGAGCGGTGCCGGTGCGGGTCGTCGTCGTGGGGCAGGGGTACGTCGGGTTGCCCCTCGCCGTCCGGGCCT
>CAIUKV010000260.1 GCA_903899845.1 uncultured Actinomycetes bacterium | reverse complement strand
TGCGCTCCGAGCTCGTCGTGCGCCGCTCGACCGCCCCGCCCGGCGGTCCCCCGGCGGCCTGAGCCCGACCCGGCCTACGCTCCCGGCACCGCGCCGGGCGCCCCGGACCCGGCCGGACCCCGAGGAGCCGTCCGTGCCCGAGTCCACGCCCTGGCGTCCCGGTGACGCCCTGCTCGCCGACCAGGTCGCCGTCGTCGCCGGTGGCGGCCGGGGCATCGGCGAGGCCACCAGCCGCATCCTCGCCGCCGCCGGGGCCGCGGTCGGCGTCGTCGACGTCGAGGCCGAGCGGGCCGAGGCGGTGGCGGCGTCGCTGCGGGCCGAGGGCGCGACCGCGCTCCCGGTCGTGGCCGACCTGTTCGACGAGGCGGCCTGCGCCGCCGCGATCGCCCGGGTGACCGCCGAGCTCGGACGGGTCGACGTGCTCGCCAACGTCGCCGGCGGGATGACCGGGCTGGCCGAGTGGCGCCACCTCGAGCACTGGTCCACCGAGCAGTGGGACCGGGTGCTCCACCTCAACCTGCGCTACGTGTTCTGGCTGTGCCGGGCGGTGCTCCCGGGCATGGTCGAGCGGGGCGGCGGCTCGATCGTGAGCGTGACCTCGATCAGCGGGGTGCACGGCGCGCCCAACCACTCGGCGTACGGCGCGGCCAAGGCCGGGCTGATCCACCTCACCAAGACCCTGGCGGTGGAGTACGGCCGCTTCGGCGTGCGGGTGAACGCGGTGTCGCCCGGCGCGATCGCGACCCCGGCCACCGACGCCGTGCTGTCGGCCGAGCGCAAGGCCACGCTCGCCGCTGCGACCCCGTTGCAGCGACCGGGCCGGCCCGAGGACATCGCCCGGGCCGTGCTCTACTTCGCGTCGCCGATGTCGGAGTACGTCACCGGCCAGATGCTGCTCGTCGACGGTGGCGTCGGGTCGAAGTTCCCACTCGGTGGCACCGGCACCCACGTGAGCGAGGCCGCGCTCCCCACCGGGTGAGCCCACCGGGTCCGCGACCGGTCGGCGGCGCGGCGCCGGCCCCGACCCCCCGGGTTCCGACCCCCTAGGCTCCGGCCCGTGGACATCGAGGAGTTCTACGACGCCGACCCCCGCCGCCGCGCCTCGGAGGAGGTCGTGCTCGGCCGGGAGTGGACCGACGCCGACGGCGGCCGCTACGAGGTGCTGTGGGTGGCCGACACCGGCGAGGTCTACGCCATGTTCGAGCCGGTCGAGCCGATGGCCTCCGACGGGATCGGCGACATCTTCCCCCAGCACATGCCCACCGAGGCGGTGACGGTCGAGGTCCTCGGGACCGTCGCCACCCGGGCCGACCTCGACGCCCGCCTCGCCGGCTGGGAGGCGGCCATGCCCGAGCCCGGCAGCATCGCCTGGGTCCGGGCCCGGATCGGGTGATGGCGCTCCCCCACGCCCGCCTCGGGCGCACCGGGCTGCGGGTGTCGCGCCTGTGCCTCGGCACGATGACCTTCGGCCTCCAGTGCGACGAGGCCACCTCGTTCGCGATCCTCGACCGCGCCTTCGACGCCGGGATCACGTTCCTCGACACCGCGGACATGTACCCGATCGGCGGCGACTTCACCACGGTCGGGCGGACCGAGGAGATCATCGGCGAGTGGATGCGGGCCGGGAAGCGCCGCGACGACGTGGTGCTGGCCACGAAGTGCTCCGGAGCGATGGGGCCGAACCCCTGGGACGCCGGCAACTCCCGGATGCGGATCATGACCGCGATCGACGAGTCGCTCCGTCGTCTCGGCACCGACCACATCGACCTGTATCAGCTGCACTTCCACGACCCGATCACCCCGATCGAGGAGTCGCTCGCCGCACTCGACGATCTCGTGCGCATGGGGAAGGTGCGCTACGTCGGATGCTCCAACTTCCACGCCTACCAGGTGGCGCGTGCCCTCGGACGGAGCGAGGCGCGCGGTCTGGTGCGCTTCGACACCGTGCAGCCCCGCTACAACCTCCTGTTCCGCGAGTTCGAGCGCGAGCTCTTCCCCCTGTGCGCCGACGAAGGGGTGGGCGTCATCCCCTTCAACCCGATCGCGGGCGGGATGCTGTCGGGCAAGCACCGGCCGGGCCCACCGACCGCGGGGACCCGCTTCACCCTCGGCAACGCGTCGCAGACCTACCAGGACCGCTACTGGCACGACCGGGCCTTCGCGTCGGTCACCGAGCTGCAGGCCGTCGCCGACGAGGCCGGGCTCGACCTCGTGACCATGGCGGTGGCGTGGGTGCTGGCCAACCCGGTCGTCTCCGCGCCCATCATCGGGGTGAGCCGACCCGAGCAGCTCGACGCCAACGTCGCCGCGGTCGACGTCACCCTCGACGCCGACCTCAAGGCCCGCCTCGACGCCATGACCGTCCAGTACCGCTGGGGCGACGCCGACCGCTGACCCCGGCCCCGGCCCCGGCCCGGATCCGGTCGCGACCCTTGCGCCGGTCGGGTCAGGTCAGGTCAGGACCGGACCGGTCCGGACCGGGCCGGGCCGAGGCGGAGGTCGGCGCAGCGCTCGCACACCGCCTCGGGGATCACCCCGATCCGCATGAGCAGGGCGAAGATCGCGCACCCCAGGCAGAATCCCACGAACGCCTCGAGCGCGGCGGCGACGAGCAGCATCCCGATCAGGACGAACGCGACGGTGGGTCGCCCGAGCCCGACGGCGACGAGCGCGCTCACCGTGAACCCGGCACCGATGCCCTGGGCGAAGCGCTTGGGCGGACCGGGCACCGGCCGCTCGGCCAGGGCCAGGCGGGGAACCACGACCCGGGTCACGAGGAGGGCGAGGGGGCTGAACGCCGGGCCGGCGAGCACCCGGGCCACGAAGCCGTAGGCCAGCACCCACAGCATCCACTCGAGGCCGAAGGCCAGGGTGACCGCGGCCATGACCACGACGCCGGCCGCGACCAGGCGGGCGGCGACCTCGTTGACCGGGTCCGGGAAGGGGAAGCGGCGGGTCATGAAATCCGACCTTAGCAGTCGGCTTTCGGGACCCGCCCGTTCAGGCCAGCCAGCCCGGGTCCGCCGCCCGCTCGGCCGCCGCCCCCGAGGCGAGCAGCGCCGCCACCGCGTCGGGGCCGTAGCCGAGCTCGGCGAGCACCGCCCGGGTGTCGCCCCCGCTGCGGGGCGGGCCCGACCGGATCGAGGCCGGGGTGTCGGTGAGCGTGACCGGGTAGCGCAGGAGCGCGACCTCCCGGCCGTTGCCGTCGGTGCGGCGCTCGTGGACGTCGAGGTGGCGCACCTGGGGGTCGGCGAAGACCTGGTCCACCGCGTACACGGGCCCGGCCGGGATGTCGAGCGCGTTGCACCGCTCGACCACGTCGTGCACCCGCATCGCGGCGAGGCGCGTCTCGCACGCGGCGTTGAACGCATCGCGGTTGGCCTTGCGGTCGGCGTCGGTCGCGAAGCGGGGGTCGTCGAGGAGGTGGCCGAGGCCGAGCACGCCGAGGAACGCGTCGAGGCCCTTCAGGCCGGCGATGTTCACGTACCCGTCGGCGCAGCGGTACGTGCCCATCGGGAAGAACGTGGGGTGGTCGTTGCCCTGCTGGGGTGGCACCTCGCCGTCGGTCAGCCACCGACAGGCCTGGAAATCCATGAAGTTGATCATCGACTCCAGCAGCGAGGTGTGGACCCACTGGCCCCGCCCGGTCCGCTCCCGCGCGAACAGCGCGGCGAGCACTCCCTGGGTGCAGAAGGTGCCCGAGGCGGTGTCGCTGATCGCGATGCCGACCCGCCACGGCCCGGTCCCGGGCGGCCCGGTGACCGACATCAGCCCGCCCATGCCCTGGGCGACCTGGTCGAGCCCACCCCGCTCGGCGTAGGGCCCGTCCTGGCCGAAGCCCGAGATGCTCGCGTACACGAGTCGGGGGTTGCGGGCCATGCACACCTCGGGACCGATCCCGAGCCGGTGCTTCACGCTCGGGCGCATGTTCTCGACCAGCACGTCGGCCCGGTCGGTCAGGGCGAGGAAGGCCGCGAGCCCGTCGGGATGGTGCAGGTCGAGCGCGACCGACCGCTTGTTGCGCTGGAGGTTCGCGCTGTCGGAGCCGGCGATGTCCCCCGACCGCGGGTCGGCCACCTGGACCACGTCGGCGCCGAGATCGGCGAGCTGACGCACGCAGGTGGGCCCCGAGCGGGCCCGGGTGAGGTCGACCACGTGGATCCCGTGCAGTGGCCCGGTCACCGGCTCCGTCATCGCTCCTGCCCCTCCCCTGTGCACGTCTGCCGCTTACGCCCGTCGCTCACGCCCGTCGCCCGGTCCCGGGGTACGGTCACCGACCGTGGACACCGGATGCGCCCAGCTGCACGCCACCGTCGACGCCGACGGGATCGGCGTCATCGTCTTCGACAACCCCGCCAAGCACAATGCCATGACCGCCGACATGCTCGCGGCGCTGGGGCGGGTCCGGCGGGCCTTCGCCGCCGACCCGGCGGTGCGCGTGGTCGTGGTGACCGGCGCGGGCGACCGGGCGTTCATCTCCGGCGCCGACATCGCCCAGCTCGGTGGCGGCGCGCTCCCCACCCCCGCGTCCACCCCGGCGCCCGCCCCGGACGCCCCGACCGGCCCGGGGCCGGGTGGCGCGCTCGACGTGGGCCGGCCGGTGCTGGCGATGATCCGGGGCTACTGCATCGGGGGCGGGCTGATGATCGCGCTGGCCGCCGACGTGCGGATCTGCTCCGAGGACGCCTCGTTCGCGATCCCGGCCGCGAAGCTCGGGGTCGGGTACCCCCACGAGGCGACCGCCACGCTGGTGGCCCTGGTCGGGCCGGGCCAGGCCGCCGAGATCCTCTACTCGGGACGCCGCATCGACGCGCGCGAGGCGGAGCGCATCGGGCTCGTGAACCGCGTCGTGCCCGCCGACGCGCTCGAGGACACGGTGTTCACGCTCGCACGCGAGATCGCGGCCAACGCGCCGCTCTCACACGTCGCCCACCAGCGGTCGATCCGCGCCGCGGTGCGCGGCCGGCCCGAGGACCGGGCCGCCGTCGACGCCGCGGTGCAGGCCGCCTGGGCCAGCGCCGACTTCCGCGAGGGCGCCGCCGCCTTCCTCGAGCGCCGCCCCCCCACCTTCACCGGCCACTGACCCGCGGGCCCCGGCCCCCACCCCCCGTCCCCACCCCCGCCGGTCAGGGAGCATGTGACGGTGGGCCACCAAATAGGTGGCTGTGCGTCACATGCTCGGCGGGGCGGGCGCGGCCGGGAGGTCGAGCTCGGCGAGCAGGCGGGCGCGGTCGGCGTCGAGGTCGGGGGCGGGCGGGCGCACCGTGAGCTCGGGGAACGCCGAGCACTTCACCGGGTTGCCGGCGGCCCGGAGCGGCCCCACCGCCGGGTCGGCGATCGGCACCACCATGTGCCGGGCCGCCACGTGGGGGTCGTGGACCACCGCGGCGACGTCGTTGACCGGGCCGCTCGGGATGCCCGCGGCCTCGAACGCGTGGAGCCACGCCGCGGTGGTCCGGGTGACCAGCGCCTGCTCGAGCAGGTCGTGGAGGTCGTGCACGTGGGCGCAGCGGGCGGCGTTGTCGACGAAGCGGGGGTCGGCCGCGAGCTCGGGGCGGCCGAGCACCTCCGCCAGGGCGACGAACAGCTTGTCGTTGCCCGCGGCGATCACCACCTCCCCGTCGGCGGTGCGCAGCGCGGCGAACGGCGTGATCGACGGGTGCCGCGACCCGATCGGGCCGGGCACCTCCCCCATCGCCGTGTACCGGGCGATCGCGTTCTCGAGGATCGCGACCTGGCAGTCGAGCATGCCGACGTCGACGAGCATGCCCTCCCCCGTGCGGTCCCGGTGGTACAGCGCGGCCGTGATCCCGTTGGCCAGGAACAGCCCCGCGGTGATGTCGCCGATCGACGCGCCGACGCGGGTCGGCTCGCCCCCGGCCGCACCGGTGATGCTCATCACGCCCCCCATGCCCTGCACCACCATGTCGTAGGCGGGGCGGGCCGAGTACGGACCGGTGCGGCCGAAGCCCGACACCGCGGCGTAGACGAGGCGCGGGTGGCGCACGTGCAGGGCGTCCCACCCGAAGCCGAGTCGGTCGAGGGTGCCGGGCCGGAAGTTCTCCACCAGCACGTCGGCCCGGGCCACCAGCCGCTCGAACACGTCCCGGTCGGCCGGCGCGTTCAGGTCGAGCGCGATGCTCTCCTTCCCGCAGTTCAGCGACGTGAAGTAGGCCGAGCGGTCGCCGACGAACGGGCCGAAGCCCCGGGCGTCGTCGCCCCCCTCCGGGCGCTCCACCTTGATCACGCGCGCCCCGAGGTCGTGGAGGACCATCGTGGCGAACGGCCCGGCGAGCACCCGGGTGCAGTCGAGCACGACCACCCCGGCGAGCGGGCCCCGGGCACCCGGGTCGCTGACGGCATCGGTGACGAAGGGATCGGCCATGGGCGAGTCATAGCGCATCCCGGTCGTCCGACGCCGCCGGGCGTCAGGTCCTACGCTGCCCCCATGCCCCTTCCGATCGAGGACTACGCGCTGATCGGCGACACCCAGACCGCCGCCCTCGTGGGGCGCGACGGCTCCATCGACTGGTGGTGCGTCCCCCGCTTCGACTCCGGCGCCGTGTTCGCCGCGCTCCTCGGCGACCCCGACCACGGCCGCTGGCAGATCGCGCCCGCAGGCGGGATCCAGCGGACCGAGCGGCGCTACCACGACGACACCCTGGTGCTCGAGACCACGTTCCACACCGACGAGGGCGTCGTGCGGATCAGCGACTGCATGCCCGTCCGCAAGCACGCGATCGAGCTGGTGCGGGTGGTCGAGGGCGTGTCCGGCCGGGTCCCGATGTACATGGACCTCCGGGCCCGGTTCGACTACGGCTCGATCGTCCCCTGGGTCCGCAACGACGACGGCGTGCTCCGGGCCGTGGCCGGCCCCGACGCGATCGCCCTGCACACCCCCGTCACGCTCACCGGCACCGACCACGCCACCGTGGCCGAGTTCGTCGTCGGCGCCGGCGACGCCGTGCCCTTCGTCATGCACTGGCACCCGTCGCACGAGCCGCCGCCCCGCGTCGGCGACGGCGTGCGGCTCCTCCACGACACGATCACGTGGTGGCGCCACTGGGCCGCGGCGGCGACCTGCCCGCCCGAGACCCGCGCGCACATCATGCGCTCGCTCATCACCCTCAAGGCGCTGACCTACATGCCCACCGGGGGGATCGTCGCCGCGCCCACCACGTCGCTCCCCGAGTGGATCGGCAGCGTCCGGAACTGGGACTACCGGTACTGCTGGCTGCGCGACTCCGTGCTCACCCTCGGCGCCCTGATGGCCGGCGGCTACCGCGACGAGGCGCTGGCCTGGCGCGACTGGCTCCTACGCGCTGCCGCCGGCGACCCCGCCGACCTCCAGATCATGTACGGCGTCCAGGGTGAGCGCCGCCTCACCGAGTTCGAGGTCGACTGGCTGCCCGGGTACGAGCGCTCGGCCCCGGTGCGGGTCGGCAACGCCGCCCACGGCCAGTTCCAGCTCGACGTGTACGGCGAGACCCTGGGGTCGCTGCACCTGATGCGCACCCTCTTCCCACCCGACGCCGGCGGAACTGCGACCGACTCCTGGCCGCTCGAGACCGCGCTGCTCGAGTTCCTCGAGGGGGCCTGGCACCAGCCCGACGACGGGATCTGGGAGGTGCGGGGCGGCCGCCAGCACTTCACCCACTCCAAGGTGATGGCCTGGCTCGCGTTCGCCTGCGCGGTCCGCTCGGCCGAGCGCTTCGACCTCCCGGCCCCGCTCGACCGCTGGCGCCAGGCGCGCGACGACATCCACCGGCTCGTGTGCACCGAGGGCTACGACCCCGACCTCGGGTCCTTCACGCAGGCGTTCGGCTCGACCCAGCTCGACGGCTCGCTGCTGCAGATCCCCATGACCGGGTTCCTCCCCGCCGACGACCCCCGCATGGTCGGGACCGTGGCCGCGATCGAGCGCGAGCTGCTCCACGACGGGTTCGTCCTGCGCTACCGGTCCGACCTCACCGACGACGGGCTCCCGGCCGGGGAGGGCGTGTTCCTCCCGTGCTCGTTCTGGCTGGTCGACAACTACGTGATGCAGGGCCGGACCCAGGAGGCCCGTCGCCTGTACGACCGGCTCGCCGGGCTCGCCAACGACGTCGGGCTCTACGCCGAGGAGTACGACCCGGCGTCGGGCCGCATGCTCGGCAACATGCCCCAGGCCTTCACCCACATGGCCGCGGTGCGCGCCGCGCAGCTGGTCACCGGAGCACCAGGGCAAACGCTGCACTGAAGGAG
>CAIUKV010000259.1 GCA_903899845.1 uncultured Actinomycetes bacterium | reverse complement strand
CGAGCCCACACCCGAGCCCACACCCGAGCCCACACCCGAGCCCACACCCGAGCCCACACCCGAGCCCACACCCGAGCCCACACCCGAGCCCACACCCGAGCCCACACCCGAGCCCACACCCGAGCCCACGCCGGGGCCCGAGCCCGAGGGCGCTCCCGGCACGGGCTGGTCCCGGATCCTCCAGGTCGAGTGGGTGCGCCACGCGGTCCGGGTGATGCCGGTGATCGTCGGCATCGCGATCACGCTCGCCTGCATCGCCGCGTCGTACGGGTTCGCCGATCTGCTGTCGCTGCTCGCGATCGCCACGATCATGTTCCTGGGCGGGGTGCTGCCCGTCCTGCTCGGCCTGGCGATGCGGGTGCAGGCGGAACGCCGAGGCTCGCCGGGACGGACCCGGGTGTGGGCCCTGTGGACCCTCTTCGGCGCCTACGTGATCGCCAGCGGCCTGTACGCGGTCGCGGTGTACCAGGAGGTGCTCCCACGCGCGATCGCGGCGATCGCGTTCGCGCTCTCCGTCGTGTGCATGGTGGCGGCACGGCGGTTCGGCGCGTTCCGACCCCGCTCCACCGTCGCGATCGAGCTCGATCCCGCGGGGCCCATCGACACCACGGTGCTCGTGGCCGGCGAGCCCCGTGCGGCGACCGCGCCCCGAGCCGTCGTCGACAGCCTCCAGGGGATCGTGGTCGAGGTCGATGATCCCGTGGTCAGCCCGGTGCTCGTCGCCGCCCGGCAGGGTGACGGCGTCCCCCCGACGCTCGAGACCTGGCAGGTGTCGGTGGTCGACGTCGACGGCACCGAGCGGTTCCTGCGCGAGGGGGCGGTCAGTGACGTCACCGGCGAGCTGGTCGAGGTCCCCGAGGCCAACGCCGGGATCCGGGTGCGCTGGACGTTCCGCTGACCCTGCGTCACGGGATCGCGCGACGGGCCACCGGAACGGGCGCCGACGCCGGGTCCACCACCAGTGGCACCAGCGTCGGGCGGGTCGCGACGTCGCGCACCGCGGCCACGGTGGCGCGACGCGGCCAGTAGTACTCCCCTCCCGGCGGCCAGGACGCGTACACCGCTCGGATGGAGCCGTCGAAGTCGGTGAAGAAGCTCAGGCCTCCCGGACCGGTTCCGACCGGCCCCTGGACGATCCAGGGCCCCGAGGTCGAGGCCGTGCATGCCCCGAGCGGTCCGGCGCAGCGGGCCACCCCGGTCGCGTGCCCGGGCCGGAACCAGTAGTCCACCGCCGAGTAGGTGAGCGCGTAGGACCCCGAGTACGGATCACGGACCATCGCCGGGTTCTCCATGACGAAGCCCTCCCACGGCTGCGACCGCCAGAACGCCGGGGTGGGCCAGTAGCCCGCGAGCCCGTAGACGTCGCGGCCCTGGTCGAGGTTGGCGTCGAGCCCGAAGGCCCAGATGTTGTAGTCGGTGTTGTCGAAGGTGGCGTGGAGGAACCACTGCCCGTCGGCGGCCTGCACCAGCGACGGGTCGATCGCACCACCCACGCCGTGCAGGCCGCAGGTGAATGGTCCCGGCTCGGCGGCGTACGGCCCGTCGGGTCGCGACGCGACGGCCCGCCCGATGCACTGCGGGTTGCGGGGGTTCGGCGGATCGCGCCGGTTCGCCACGAAGAAGGCGACGTAGCGACCGTCGGCGGCGCGGGCGACGGTCGGGGCCCAGAACACGTCGTCGTCGGCCGACCACGCCGGGCGGCGCGGCATCCCCTCCACCGTGACGTCGACCCAGTCCTGGGGCGAGTAGACGCGCGTCAGGTCGTCGACGGCCCGGACCGGCATCCGGAACGTCCCGCCCCAGATCGTGTGCGACGAGAAGACGTGGTACCGCCCACCGTCGGGGAGGACGAACGGGTCGGCGGCGTCCGGCCACTGGGGGGTCGTCACCGTGGTGGGCACGACGACGATCCCCGACTCCGGCGCGGGCACGCACGCACTCGACGCAAGCAGTGCGAGCGACACCAGCGCGGCCATGACCCCCCGGACGCTCGCGCGCCGACGCCGCGGTCCTGCTCCCGTCACGATGCCGGCGACGGTACGGAGCGGCCGCGTCGCCGGTCACCCGCCGACGTCCCGATCGGCAGGGCCGCCCGACCCTGGCGGTGCGGGGGAGGTCGGCGCCACCCCGGAGGAGATCGGGCCGCCGGTCGGAGGGTCGTAGCATCCGGTCGTGGACCCTCTGCGCGATGAGAACCGGTCGGCCGGTGCCGACCGGGTCGCCGGGGGCGGGCCCGCGGCGCTGCGGGCGCGGCTCGGCTTCCTGCACATCCCGAAGGCGGCGGGGACGAGCGTGCACGCGGCCCTCCTGGATGCCTACGGCGAGGACGGCGTCTCGCCGCTGCGCTTCGACGACCGGTTCTTCGGCGCCTTCACCGAATGGCACACCATGGCCCCGGGTGTTCGCGATTCCGTCTTCCACCCGGACGGACCGACCCGGGCGACCGACCGCGCGGCCCGGGCCTTCTCCGGCCACATCACCTACCGGTCGCTCGTCGCGCTCGTCGAGCCCACCGACATCCTCACCGTGCTGCGGGAGCCCCGGTCGCGGCTGCTCTCGCACCACGCGTACCTGCTCTCGGTGCCGGACGCGGTCTACGCCGGCTTCGGCACCTACGACGCCTACCGCCCCGCGTTCGCCGGCCTCACGGACTTCCTGTCCGACCCGGTGACGGCCCACCAGACCGACAATCTCCAGGTGCGCATGCTCGCCGACGTCGAGCTCGATCCGACCCGGCATCTCACGGACGCGGAGCAGTCCGCGGCCGCGGCAGCCGCCCGCCGGAACCTCGGAACGCTCGGCTGCACGACCTTTGTCGAGGCCCCGACGTTCTGGCGCGACGTGTCGTCGTTCGTCGGGATCACCACCCCCGAGCCACGGGAGAACGTGACGTCGGGCAGCACCGGGGCACGCCGGTTCCGCGAGTCACCGCTCACCGACGAGGCGGTGGCCCTGCTCGACCGGCGCACCGCCGCCGACCGGGTGATCTACCTCGAGGTCGTCGCCGACACGCTCGGCCTCGACGCCGATGCGGCCGCCGCCTTCGCCGACCGGGTCTTCGCCGAGCAGGCCGAACGCTACGAACGGCTGGTCGAGACGCCGGCGCGGCCACCGGTCACCCCCGTCCGCCCGCCGGTCGGTCCTGCAGCCCGGGCCCGGGCCCGCCTCGTCGGCCTGGCCCGGCGCGGCCGACGCCTCCTCGGGTGACCACGATCGGGGCATCGTCACGGTGCTGATCGGCGCTCACCGGCGACCGACCGGCGATGCCCGGGCCGGTTGGCATTCCTCACCGGTAGATGTGGACGACGAACTCCTTGGCGGTCGTCGAGTCGGTGAGACGCAGGGCCTCCACCCGGTAGGGCGAACCTTCCTCCCGGTCCCAGATGTGCGCCTGGCCTTCCTCGAAGCGCCTGGTGACGAGAACGGTGTCGCCGTTGCTCGGGACGCCCAGGATCAGCTTCGGGTAGCCGATATCGTCATTGACCGCCTGCAGCGAGAGCACGGTACGTCCGTCGCCGTTCCGCACGCGGGCGAACGTCGAACCCTTGAGCAACTGGTCGGTGTTGCACTCCAGGTCCTCGCCCAGGGGTCGCGGGGGGGCATTGCGCCTGTCGTTGAAGGTGACCGACAAGGGCTCACCGGTGTCGTTGGCCACGCAGATCCGGGCGTCGAGTCCGAAGAACGCCCGCCGGCGCGTGGATCCGTCGGATCCGGCCACCTGGTCGTCGCCACCGCAGCCGACGAGGACCAGCGCCGACAGCGCGATCACGAAGAGGGACACCGAGGAGCGCTGGGTTCGGGTCACCAGGACATCCTGCCACGGCCGTCCGGTCCTCGGACCGCGGCGGCCCCCGTCTGGTGGGCGAGTGGGGATTCGCCACGCCGTAAGTGGACGTCAGCCCACTTGTCCGGGTGATCGCCTTCCCCTTGCCGACCCGTCGCCCCGCCCGTCCCGCTGCCGCGGTCCGGTGTCGTTGCGTCCATGCCTCGAGTATCGCCGACGGCTGGCGGTCCGGCGGTGAACCGAGGGTCGCTCAGCCGGTGAAGTTGGGCTTCACCGGAGCCGGGTAGCTGTTGGTGAAGACAATCGTTGCCGTCTCACTCGTCAGCCCTGCGGAATCGAGAGCCCAACTCAGCACAGCCGGTGCACGACCGCTGCCCGAGGCCGACTCACAGCCGACATTCGCCGGCGCCGGCGAAGGAACGGAAACGAAGCCACAGGTCCACGACGTCGACTCGGCTCCGCCATTGTCATTCATGGTATGGGCACACACCGTGACCCCCAGCGTGGGAGTGGAGTAGCCGACGGAGACCCACGAGTTGCCGACGGCCGAGAAGGATTCGGCCACCGCACCCGACTTCGTCGTCGGCGTCCCGCTCGCATCGAAGTTCAGCGCGCCGGTTGCAGTGATGAACGCGGGGCTTCCGGGCGGCGGCGATTCGATCTGGACCACGCAGAAGATGTCGACGGTCGATCCGCGGGTGGCAGTGCCGTCATTCACCACGGAGATGTTGGTCGTCTCGGTGCTGGAAGCGGGCGAGACCTCGGACGATCCGGCAGTCCCGACCGACGTCGCTCCCACGACGATGAATGCGAGGGCGGCGGCCGAAACACGGGCGCGGATCGTCATGGGCGTCATCTCTTTTCTTGATGAATGGAACTACCTCATGACCATACGCAATCAAGCTCCCCGAACGGCGTATCCCCGCCATGAACGGGCACCGCCTGACCGAAGGGAAGGCTGTGGTGGCGGTCCGCCTCACGGCTCTGGCCGGTCGACCGGAGACGGTCCGGGAGCACCTGGCCAGGCTCGGCACCGCGCGCCAGGACGTGCGCGCCGAGGCGACGCTGCTCGAGGCCCTGGTTGTGCCGGGCCCCGAGATGCCGGCATGACCGGCAAGTCCGACCGGTTCGTCGTGTACACCGTCAATCGCGACCGGCAGGTGATCGACCGGAACCAACCCGGGCCGGACAACACCGATCTGGTGCACCACGCCCATGCCATCTCCCGGACCCAGGGTGGCCCGGCGATCGGCGACGCCTACGCACAGTCCGAGGTGGTCTCGCTCGACGCCTCCAAGGGGATCGACGTCCGCCTCGTCGAGATCGAGTACGAAGTGCCCGGCGGTTGGATCGTCACGCGGGGGATCTCGACCCTCCCGATCGGGACCTTCCCCCAGCCCGGGTGGACCGCCACCTACGCCGTCGTCGGCGGCACCGGGAAGTACGCCAGCGCACGGGGCACCGAGAAGCTCACCCTGCTCGACGACCTCACCGTGAAACACGAGTTCGAACTCCGGCGGTGACGGGCGCACCACCCGGGTGGCTCCAGGGGACCCCGAAGGCGGTGCACGACGGTCCGGTCCCTGGACCGAGACGGCTCTCGTGGTGGGCGAGGGGGGACTTGAACCCCCACGAGGTTGCCCTCACTGGCACCTGAAGCCAGCGCGTCTGCCATTCCGCCACTCGCCCGAGTGGAACCGGAATCGTATCAGCGGGGCCGGAGCGGGCCGGAGGGACCGACCCAGTCGTCGGCGCCCGCGTGCCTCCACGCGTAGGGCGCGAACACCGGCGGGCCACCCGTGATCCGGCTCTCGGCCTCGCGCCCCTCGAGTCCGAGGGCCGACGCGGTGCCCCCGGTGACGAAGGATGCGATCGCGCGCTTCGGGTAGACCACCGTCATGCGATCGGCGCCGTAGATCGCGAAGCGGACCGCGTACTCCGTCCGTGGTGCCAGGATCAGGCGCTCGAACCGGCACTCGACCCGCGTCGGGCCGGCGAGGACGGCCGGACGGCACCCGTCGAGGAGCATGTTCGCGGCCACGAACGGAGTGCCCCCGGCGGAGAGGCTGCAGAGCAGGAACGGCTCGGTCTCCGGAACCGCGAGATCGAGATCGATCACGAGATGGATCGGATCACCCGGTTCGACGACCGTGATCGGCTCCCCGCGCGGACCCACGAGGGAGACCGCCCGGACCCGGCACGACTCGGGTGCGTCGGCATCCGGGAACGAGCGGAACCGCGGTGCGGCCATCAGCGAGACCACCTCTTCGGCGGATCCCGAGGCGCGCACCTCGCCCGCTCCGATCTGCACCACGCGATCCGAGAACTCCCCGACCTTTCCGAGATCGGAGGTCCCGATCAGCCACCCTCTCCCGGTTCGGGTCCCGGCACCACGGTCGCCGATGGTCAGCAGGCACCGATGGCGGAACGTCGGCTGAGGGTGGAGGAGGTCGTCGTTCCACAGCACGAGGTCGGCCGGCCGCTCGAGGGCGTACGCCGCGGCGAGGCGGGCGAGCTCCGGTTGCGTCAGCCGGCCGACCGGGACCCGGGCCCTCGGACCGAGGTCGGCGAACGTCACGACCCGCTCGGCCAGAACGCGCGCGGCCCCCGGTGCCTGGCCGATCGCCAGCCCGCGGAGCCGCACCGCGTCGACCGCCGGGACCCCCGGATGGAGGCCGTCGGCCGGACGCAGGAACTCGGCGACGGCCGGGGTGCGTCGGACCGCTCCGACCCCACGTGGCGCCGGGTCGGAGACGAGGGCGAGCACCCGCGATCGACCGCCGTCGCTGTGGTCGACCAGGGCGACCCGCTCGCCGCGCGTCACGCAGAGGTCCAGGCGACCGGGGAGACCGGGATCGACCCGGGCCCCCGACACCGACAGGGCGACCCCATCGGGCGGCTCGCCCGGCCGACGCCGCCGGAGCCCGAAGCCGGCCGCCGTCACGAGCACGACCGCCGCCGCCGAGGCGACGCCCACGCGGCGGACGTCGAGGTCCGCGCCGGCGGCGCGCCCACGGGCGCTCACCACCATGCCGGCCACCGGGCCGTTGCGGATCCACGCGCGCCCGACGTCACCGACCGCCGATGCCCCCCAGAGCACCGGGAGCGCGAGCAGCGACAGGGCGACGAGGGCCGGGGCCAGACCGGCGAGGTACGGGCGGGACGCCGCGAGGCGGGCGATCAGGATCCCGAGGCCGAGGCCGAGGGTGAGCGCGACGACGACCGGCGCGAGGAGCTGGGGGTCCGGGACCGGCGGCCCCGAGACCGCGACGACGATCACGAGCACGGCGTACTGGGCGACCACGAGGACCACGGCCCAGCACCACGCAACCGCGAGGAGCAGCGCCGGGGAGACCTCGCCGGCGTGCAGCAGTCGGCGACGGGCGTGGACCACCATGCCGCTCAGGACTCCGCCGACGAAGCCCGACCAGGTGAGCACGCCGACGGCGAACTCGATCCAGCCCTGATCGCGGACGATCCGGAGGCCGACGAACGACCCGAACGCCACGACGAGGACGGGCGCGACGACTACGAGCGGGGTCGGGTTCGTTCGCCCGGGGCGGCACGACGAACGCCCCTCGGCCCGGAACAGGAGCGCCGCCACCTGCGGCACCCGTCGCACGCCTCGACCGTTCACGCCTCCACCACGGCGACGGTATCAAGGGCGGGGTGGGGGGGCCCGGAACCTCCCGGACCGCGATCGGGAGTGCCGATCCCGGTGCACGCGCGAACGCCGGCACCCTCGCGTCCCCGGGCCGGGCCCCGGTCGGCGTCAGGTGCCGCAGAACGTGCGGTACGGCCCGAAGTCCGCCGGGGCCGGTCCGGCGTAGGCCGCCGCGTCGGGCCGCTCGACGAACGGGTCGGAGACCACTGCGACCAGGCGGAGGAAGGGGTCGAGGTCGCCCTCGGTCGCGGCGCCGAGCGCAGCCTCGACCATGTGGTTGCGTGGGACGTACACGGGGTTCACCGCGTCCATCGCCGCGGCGACCGCGTCCGGATCACGCGGGACCCGGTTCCGGGCCGCGTCCCAGCGGGGCGCCCACGCGTCGAACCCGGCCGGGTCGGTGAGCCCGGCCCGCACCGGCGCGCCCTCACCCCGCACCCAGCCCGACAGCGACCGGAACCACGAGGTCCAGTCGGCCGCACCCGCGTGGAGCAGGTCGAGCAGGTCGCCGAGCAGGGTCACGTCGTCGGGGTCCGCGTCGGCGATCCCCAGCTTCGCCCGGGCTCCCGCCACCCAGTGCGCCTGGTACCGGTCGGTGAAGGTCTGGAGCACCTCGGTGGCCCGCCCGACCGCGCGCTCCTGATCGAGATCGATGAGGTCGAGCAGGGTCTCGGCGAACCGGGCGAGGTTCCAGAGGGCGATGCGGGGCTGGTTCCCGTACGCGTAGCGGCCGTGCTCGTCGATGGAGCTGAACACCGTCGCCGGGTCGAACCGGTCCATGAACGCGCACGGGCCGTAGTCGATGGTCTCCCCCGAGACCGTCATGTTGTCGGTGTTCATCACGCCGTGGACGAAGCCGACCAGCATCCAGCGCGCCACCAGCGCGGCCTGGGCCTCGACGACGCACTCGAGCAGCGCGACGTACGGCTCGTCGGCCTGCGCAGCGGCGGGATGGTGGCGGGCGATCACGTAGTCGGCCAGGCGTCGCAATTGCTCGGGGTCGCTCTGGGTGGCCGCGTACTGGAACGTGCCGACCCGGAGGTGACTCGACGCGATGCGCACCAGCACGGCGCCGGGCAGGAAGTGCTCACGGGCGATGTGCTCCCCCGTGGCGATCACGGCGAGCGCGCGGGTCGTGGGGATCCCGAGCGCGTGCATCGCCTCGCCGATCACGTACTCGCGCAGCATCGGCCCCACCGCCGCCTTGCCGTCGCCGCCGCGGGCGAACGGGGTGCGGCCCGAGCCCTTGAGGTGGACGTCGCGTCGACGACCGCCGACGTCGAGGACCTCGCCGAGCAGCAGGGCCCGGCCGTCGCCCAGACGGGGGGAGAACCCCCCGAACTGGTGCCCCGAGTAGGCCTGGGCCACCGGCACGGCTCCGTGGTCGGCCACGTCGCCGAGCAGCAGCGCCACGCCGGCGGGCGACCACAGCCACGCGGGGTCGAGCCCGAGCTCGACGGCAAGCGCGTCGTTGCCGACCAGCAGCCGCGGCTCGGGCACCGGAGCCGCCTGCCAGGGCGTGCACAGCCCGGGGAGCGCGCGGGCGAACGAGTCGTCGAAGGCGATCCGCACCTCGGTGGTCACGGTGGTCAGGCTAACGGCGTCCGGGCCGGCTCCGTCCCGGACCCGGGTCGGGGACGGTGTCGCCCCGTTCCGCCACAGGGGCGGCCGTACACTCGCGTCGTGGTCCTGTCGCGGTTCGAGCAACGCCTCGAGCGGATGGTCGAGGGCACCTTCGGCAAGGCCTTCAAGAGCGGGCTGCAGCCGGTGGAGATCGGCCGGAAGATCACCCGCACGCTCGACGCCCAGCGCCAGATGGGCGTCGGTGGCGTCCCGGTCGTGCCCAACAACATCGGGGTGTACCTGTCCCCGGCCGACTTCGAGCGGTTCCACGGCTTCGTCGACGCGCTCGTCCGGGAGCTCGGCGAGCTGGTCCGCGATCACGCCCGGGCCGAGGGCTACCAGTTCGTCGGCGCGGTCAGCGTGCACCTGGTGCCCGACGAGGAGCTCCGGGTCGGGCAGTGCGACGTGGTCACCGAGATCCTCGAGGGGGCGCCGGCCGGGTCGCTGGTGCTCGACGACGGCCGGCGGATCACCCTCGGCGAGCGTGGCATCGCCCTGGGTCGCCTCCCCGACAACGACGTGCAGGTCGCCGACAGCAAGGCGTCGCGCCGTCACGCGGAGATCCGGCCCCAGGGCACCGGCTTCCTCCTGGTCGACCTCCAGTCGACCAACGGCACCCGCGTCAACGGGGCCAAGGTCGCCGAGCACCGGCTGGCCGACGGTGACGTCGTCGAGATCGGGGCGACCGTCTTCCGGTTCGAGGCCTCGTAGGAGCCCGGCCGTGCCCGAGTCCGCGCTGACGTTGCTGAAGTTCGTGTTCCTCGCCCTCGTCTACCTGTTCCTCTTCTTCGTCGTCCGCGTGGTCGTCCGTGAGCTGCGTGCGCCCGTCCTCGCCCCCGCCGGCCCGGGCGGGCCCAATCCCCGCCGGGTCGAGGCACCCCGGGCGTTCGCCGTGCTGCAGGTGGTCGCCCCGGAGGCGCGCGTCGGCGAACGGGTCGAGATCACCGACGAGATCACCGTCGGTCGGGGTGGCGGGTGCGCCCTCGTGCTCGTGGACGACCATCTCGCGTCGCGGGTGCACGCCCGGGTGTTCCGGCGGGGCAAGGATCTCCTCGTCGAGGACCTCGAGTCGAGCAACGGCACGTTCGTCAACGGTCGGCGGATCGATCGCACGACCCGACTCGCTCGCGGCGACCGCATCCAGTTCGGTCAGACCGTCTGCGACGTGCAGCGGTGAGCGCGGTGCTCCGCATCGGCGCTCGCACCGACGTCGGGCGCGTCCGGGCCGGCAACGAGGACTCGCTGCTGGTGTCCGACGACGGGCGGCTGATCGTGGTGGCCGACGGCATGGGTGGCCACCAGGGCGGGGAGGTGGCCAGCGCGACCGCCGTGGCCACGTTGCGCGCCGAGATCGAGGCCGGACGATCCGTGGAGGACGCGGTGGTGGCCGCCAACCGGGCGGTGCTCGAGCGGGCCGACGGTGACCCGAAGTTACGGGGCATGGGGACGACGGTCACCAGCGGGATCGTCGACGGATCCTCCCTGCGCATCGCCCACGTCGGGGACTCCCGCGCCTACCTGCTCCGGGACAGCACGCTCCGACAGGTCACGGTCGACCACAGCGTGGTGGCCGAGCTGATCGCCGCCGGGGAGCTCACCGAGGAGGAGGCGCTCGTCGACCGCCGTCGCTCGATGATCACGCGTGCGCTCGGGATCGAGCGCAACGTCGCCGTCGACGTGATCACGATCGACCTCCGCGCCGGTGACCGCCTGCTGCTCTGCTCCGACGGCCTCACCACCATGCTCCGGGACCCCGCCATCCGCACGATCCTCGTCGACGTCACCGAACCCGACGACGCCGCCGGCGCGCTCGTGGCCGCCGCGAACGACGCCGGTGGCGCCGACAACATCACCGTGATCGTCGCCGACGTCACCGTCGGTGAGGTCACCGTCACCGGGGACACCGCCGGCGAGGACCGGACTCCGGACGACCGCCACCCGACGGTCACCGATGCGGCGACCCCCGACGTCCCCACGCCGGAGGCCGCGCCGCGACGCCGGTGGTGGTCGCGCCGAGCCCCGTCGTGAGCGACGCCACCGCCGACGCCCCGTCGCCGACCCGCATCCGCGTCCCCCGCCGTCGGGCCACCACCCGGCGGCGGCGGACGGAGCTCCTGCTCGGGGTGTTCGCCCTGGTCACCACCACCTTCGGCTACGCCCTCGTCCAGCTCGCCGACGCGCCCGACCTGCCGCCCGACCTCTGGGCGATCCTCGCCGGGGTCATCGGGCTGTTCGTGGTCGCCCACCTCGCCGTTCGGTGGCTCGCCCCCGACGCCGACCCGACCCTCCTGCCCCTCGCCGCCTTCCTGACCGGCTTCGGGTTCCTGGTCGTCGCCCGCCTCGACGAGGACCTCGCCCGGGTGCAGGCCGTGTGGGCGGCGGTCGGGGTCGTGGCCTTCGTCGTCACCCTGGCGGTGGTGCGCCGGATCCGCACGCTCGAGCGGTACCGCTACACGTTCCTGCTGCTCGGCGTGCTGGCCCTCGTCCTCCCCCTGTTCCCGGGTCTCGGGGCCGAGATCAACGGGGCCCGGCTCTGGGTGCGCCTCGGCCCGCTCAACTTCCAGCCCGGCGAGGCGGCCAAGGTGCTGCTCGTCATCTTCTTCGCGGCGTACCTGGTGGACAAGCGGGAGATGCTCAGCACCGGGACCCGGTGGGTGGGGCGCGTCGCGCTCCCCGACCCGAAGTACCTCGGACCCCTCCTGCTGGCCTGGGGCGCCTCGCTGCTGATCATGGTCCGCCAGAAGGACCTGGGCTCGTCCCTGCTGTTCTTCGCCGTCTTCGCCGCGATGCTCTACATCGCCACCGACCGCGGGTCGTACCTCCTCATCGGCTTCGGGCTGTTCGCCGGTGGCGCGGTGATCGCCTACCAGCTCTTCGACCACGTGCAGACCCGGGTCTCCACGTGGATCGACCCGTGGCCGGTCGCGCAGGACGAGGGGTTCCAGCTCGTCCAGTCGATGTTCGCGTTCGGCAGCGGGGGCTTCGCCGGCGCCGGGCTCGGGCTGGGCAACCCGACCACCATCCCCAACGTCGCGACCGACTTCGTGTTCTCGGCGGTGGGCGAGGAACTCGGACTGGTGGGTGGCATCGCCGTGGTCGCGGTGGTCCTGCTCCTGTGCGGGAGCGGCTACCGCATCGCGGTGCAGGCCGCACGCCCGTTCCCGAAGCTGTTCGCCGCCGGGCTCACGACGATCATCGGCGTCCAGACCTTCGTCATCATCGGCGGGGTGACCCGGGTGATCCCCCTCACCGGGGTGACGCTCCCGTTCGTGTCGTACGGCGGGTCGTCGCTGGTGGCCAACTTCGTGATCCTGGCGCTGCTCCTGCGGATCTCCGACGACAACGCCCGGGTCCGGGTCGCCGGACCGGCCGGTGCGGCCACGTCGGGTGCGCCGCCGATGACGACCTCCCCGCCGTCGGCGACCGCCCCGCCGGCCCGACCGCGGTGAACCGCGGCATCCGCAGGGTCGGTGGCACCGTCGTGGTGCTGCTGCTGGTGCTCGTCGGCCAGCTGACCTACCTCCAGATCATCGACGCCGCGAACCTCGACCGCGACCCCCGCAACCTCCGCTCGGTGCTGCGGGACTTCAACCGCCCCCGGGGGGAGATCATCTCCGCGGACGGGGAGGTGCTGGCGCGCTCCGTGCGGTCCGACGACGGCACCGAGTTCGAGTACCAGCGCGAGTACCCGGCGGGTGGGCTCACCGTGCAGGTCGTCGGCTACCAGTCCTTCGTCGTCGGCAACGTGGGGATCGAGCGGACCTACAACCAGGAGCTGTCCGGCCGCGCGCCGGAGCTGCGCAGCCTCGGCGACGTGCTGCGGGCCAAGGAGACCACCGGGACGGTCGTGCTCGAGCTGCGGGCCGCGGTGCAGCGCGTCGCCGCCGAGGCCCTCGGCGAGCAGCGGGGCAGCGTGGTGGTGCTCGACGTGCGCACCGGCGGGATCGTGACGATGTACTCGAACCCGACCTACGACCCCCAGCCGCTCGCCGGACACGACACCCAGGCGGTCGCCGACGTGTTCGCCGCCCTCTCGGCCGATCCGGCCAAGCCGGACCTCCCCCGCGCCTACCGCGAGATCTACCCCCCGGGATCCACCTTCAAGGTCGTGACCAGCGCGGTCGCCTTCGACGCCGGGACCGCGACGCCGACCACCGTGTTCCCACCGCTCGACGCGCTCCCGCTCCCGCTGACCGACAACGTGCTGCGCAACTTCGGCGGCGCCACCTGCGGGGGCACGGTGTTCGAGGCCTTCGTCGTGTCGTGCAACACGGTCTTCGCCCGCATGGGCCTCGACCTCGGGACCCGCTTCCCGCCGGGCCTCGAGCGCTTCGGGGTGGAGGGGCCCCCACCGCCGCTCGACGTGTACCCGGGCGCAGCCCGCAACACCGGCCTCGAGGGCGCGGACTTCCGGACCGACACCCCGAAGTACGCGTTCGCCGGGATCGGCCAGGGCACCGTCGCGACCAGTCCGCTGGAGATGGCGCTCGTCGCCGCGGCCGTCGCCAACGGGGGGACCGTGCTCGAGCCGCGGGCCGCGCGGGAGGTCCGCGCCGCCGACGGCGCCGTGGTCCAGGCGTTCGCGCCGCGGCCCTGGAAGACGGCGATGACGCCGGCGACGGCCCAGGTGCTCAACGCGATGATGCGGGCGGTGGTCGAGCGGGGCACCGGCACCCGGGCCCAGATCGCCGGAGTGGCGGTCGCGGGCAAGACCGGCACGGCCCAGAACTCGACCGGCGCGCCGCACGCCTGGTTCATCGGCTTCGCCCCGGCCGATGCGCCGCGCTACGCGGTGGCGGTGATCGTCGAGAACGGCGGGTCGAGCGGCAGCGAGGCCACCGGGGGGGCGGTCGCCGCCCCCGTCGCGGCCCGCGTGCTCGAGGCCGCCCTGAGGCCCTGACGCCCTGAGTTCGTCAGGTCCTGTCGCCCGGGTCGGTGCCGCGGGCCGAGCCGGGACCGCCGGTAGCGTTGTGCGCCAAATGACGCAGGTAGGGGCGGTCATCGCCGACCGGTACGAGATCCAACGGGAGCTGGCCCGGGGGGGGATGGCCGACGTCTACCTCGCCGTCGACCGCCAGCTCCGCCGGAACGTCGCGGTCAAGGTGCTCTTCGCCGAGTTCGCCCGCGACCCGAGCTTCGTCGAGCGGTTCCGACGAGAGGCCCAGAACGCGGCCAGCCTGAACCACCCCAACATCTGCGCGGTGTACGACTGGGGGCAGGAGCGGGGCACCTACTACATCGTGATGGAGTACGTCGAAGGTCGCTCGCTGCGCGAGGTCGTGCGCGAGCAGGGGCCGCTGCCGGCCATGGTCGCGGCCCGGATCACCGCCGAGCTGGCCGACGCGCTCGCGTTCGCCCACCGGCGCGGCGTGATCCACCGCGACGTGAAGCCCGGGAACGTGCTGTGCACCCCGACCGGGCAGGTGAAGCTCACCGACTTCGGGATCGCCGCGAACCAGCTCGACGCGAACGAGGGCCTCACCCAGACCGGCTCGGTGATGGGCACGGCCACCTACTTCTCGCCCGAGCAGGCCCAGGGGCACCCGGTCGACGGGCGCTCCGACGTGTACTCGCTCGGGGTGGTCCTCTACGAGATGTGCACCGGCGTCCCCCCGTTCGCGGGCGACAGCCCGGTGGCGGTGGCCATGAAGCACGTCCGCGAGGTCCCGCCGCCGATGACCGCGCGGGTCCCCGACCTGCCCCGGCCCCTGCAGGCGATCGTCGGGGCCGCGCTGACCAAGGACGTGGAGGTGCGGTACCAGTCGGCCGAGGAGATGCGGACCGACCTCACCGACTTCGGGCGGGGGCGGCCCCTCACCTTCGCGTACGAGCCCCCCGACGATCCCGGCCGGGCCGACCCGGCTCCCACGACGGTGGCGGCGGCCCGGGTCCAGCAGGTGCTCCCCGCGGTCGCGCCGACCCGCCGGCGGAGCTGGTCGGGCGTCGTGGCCGCCGTCCTCGGCCTCGGACTCCTCGCGGTCGTGATCGGGTACCTCCTCGTCGGCACCGGGGGCGACGGGGGTGGCGGCGGCGCGGCCACGGTCGAGGTCCCGGCGGTCATCGGACAGCCCTTCGACCAGGCGTCGGGCACCCTCGCCGGGGCGGGCTTCACCGTGTCGCGCCTCGACGACGAGCAGAGCGCCCAGGCGGCCGGCACCGTCATCGGCCAGGATCCCGCCGGCGGTCGCCTCGCCGAGAAGGGCTCGGCGATCACGGTCACCGTCGCCAGCAACGAGGTGACGCTGCCACCGATGGTCGGCCAGGACTTCGACGCGGTCTCGACCAACCTCCAGCGGCGGTCGGTGGTGGTCGAGCGGCGCAACGTGGACTCCGACAAGCCCCCGGGCACGGTCCTCGCCACCACCCCGGCGGCGGGCACCAAGGTCGCCCGCGGGTCGACGGTGGTGCTCGAGGTCGCCGCGATCCCCGGCGTCGACGTGCCCGCGGTGGCGGGCAAGCCGCAGCAGGAGGCGATCGACATCCTCCGCGCGGCCGGCTTCCAGGCCGTGGTCACGCCCCAGCCCTCACCCACCGCACCGGAGGGTGAGGCGATCGGCACCCTGCCCACGGTGGGGACCCGGGCGACCCGGGGCGCGAGCGTGACCCTCTTCGTCTCGAGCGGACCCGAGCAGGTGGCCGTCCCCATCGTGACCGGGCAGACCACCCAGGACGCGGTGAACACCCTCGGCGCCGCCGGGTTCGGGACCGTGGTCCAGCTGGTCACCGGGCGTCCGCCGGGGGTGGTGTTCGACCAGAGCCCCCGGGGCGGGACGCTGCCCCGGGGTGGCGCCGTCACCGTGTTCGTCGGCGTCTGACCCGGCGTGGCCCGCCGCGCCCCGATCCTCGACTGGTACGCACGGCACGGTCGCCACGACCTCCCGTGGCGCGCGACCCGGGACCGGTGGGCGGTGCTCACCTCCGAGGTGATGTTGCACCAGACCCAGGTCGCGCGGGTCGAACGGGCGTGGCCGGAGTTCCTCGCCCGGTTCCCGACGCCCGCGGCGATGGCCGACGCCGGACCGGCGGCGGTGATCCGGGCATGGGACCGCCTCGGCTACCCGCGGCGGGCCCGCCACCTCCACGACGCCGCCGTGGTCATCGCCGCGACCGGCTGGCCCGACGACCTCCGCACCCTGCCCGGGGTCGGGCGCTACACCGCCGCCGCAGTGGCGGCCCAGGCCGACGATGCCGACGTGCCCGCGATCGACGTCAACATCCGGCGGGTCGTGCAGCGGGTCGTGGGCGGGCGGCTCGGCGACCGGGCCGCCGAGGACGCGATGATCCGGGTCGGCGCGCCACTGCGGGGTCGTGACCGTCTGCTCGCCCTCATGGACGTGGGCGCACTGCTGTGCCGCGCGCGCGACCCGCAGTGCGGCGCGTGCCCGCTGCGCCGGCGGTGCGCGACCCGGGGCCCGCTCCCCGACGAGGGGACCCGGCGCCAGGGCGCGTTCCGCGGGTCGTTCCGCGAGCGACGCGGCCGGGTGATGGCCGCGCTGCGGGCGGGCCCGACCCCGAGCGCCGAGCTCGACGCCGAGGCGCTCGCATCCCTGGTCGCCGACGGGCTCGCCGTCGTGCGGGGCGGCCGGGCCCGACTTCCCGGGTGAGCGCCGCCCCCGCCGCGCACCCGCTCAGGCGCGGGGCGCGGTCCGACCGAGGAAGTTGGCGAGCAGCGTGTGGCCCGACTCGGTGAGGATCGACTCGGGATGGAACTGCACCCCTTCGATCGGGAGCGCGCGGTGGCGCAGGCCCATGACCAGTCCGTCCTCGCTCTCGGCCGTGACCTCGAGCTCGGGCGGCACACTCGCCCGGTCGACGACGAGGGAGTGGTACCGGGTCGCGGTGAAGGGGTTGGCGACGTCGGTGAAGACCCCCCGGCCGTCGTGGGTGATCGTCGAGGTCTTGCCGTGCATCACGTGGGGGGCCCGGACCACCGCGCCCCCGAAGCAGGCCCCGATGGCCTGGTGCCCGAGGCACACGCCGAGCACGGGCACGCCGGCGTTCCCGAAGTGCGTGATCGCCGCCATCGACACACCCGCGTCCTCCGGGCGGCCCGGCCCGGGCGACACGAGCACGGCGTCGGGGTCGAGCGCCACCAGCCCGGCCAGGTCGAGCGCGTCGTGCCGGTGGACGAGCGGCTCGGCCCCGAGCTCCCCGAGGTACTGCACGAGGTTGTAGACGAACGAGTCGTAGTTGTCGATGACCAGCACCCGGATCGCCACACCGGCACGGTATCGCCCTGCGGTGGTCCCGGGCCCGGGGTTCGCTACAGTCGGCCGCCATGGCCCGCCACCGCTCTGCTTCCCGACGCGCCGGCACCGGGGCTCCCGCCAAGGCCGCGAAGGGGGGCAAGGGCGCCGGGCGCGCCGCCGCCCGCCCCGCCCCGGGCTCGCACCGCTACACCCCGCCGACGCCCAAGACCCGGACCCGCAGTCCCCTGTGGGTCCCGGTGGCGATGTTCACCCTGCTCGGCTGCGGCCTGGTCGTGATCATCACGAACTACCTCGGCCTGCTGCCGGGGGGCGAGGCCCAGAACTCCACCCTGATCCTCGGCCTCGCCCTCCTCGTCGGCGGGTTCGTGCTGTCGACCCGGTACCGGTGAGACGGCGCCCCGGCCTGCCGGGTCCGCCCGAATCCCACGCGTGTAACTCTGCACAGGGTTCTCCACAGTCTGTGGAGAACGATCCGGCCCGCGGCCCGATGGGTCGACGGGCGTTCCTCGCCGCGACCGGCACGGCCGGGCTCGCCGTCCTCGCCGCGGCGTGCGGCGGGGGTGGCGGCGGGGCCCTCGGCGCCACCGATGCCGGGCGGGGCACGCTCGACGCCGGCACCCGTCCGCCGGGACCGGGTGGGCCCGGGTCCACGAGCCCACCGCCGACCACCGCGCCCGCGCCGGCGGGGCCGGCCGTGTGGGTGACCCGGGGGCCGGCCGCGCCGGGCCGGGTCGCCCTCACCTTCCACACCGACGGCGACCTCGGGCTCGCCGGCGAGATCCTCGCCACCCTGCGCCGGGCCGGGGTCCCGATGACCGCGTTCGTGGTCGGGCAGTGGCTCGCCGCGAACCCCGACTGGGCGAAGCGGATCACCGACGACGGGCACGAGCTGGCCAACCACACCTACGACCACCCGGTCTTCGCCGGGCTCCAACCCGAGGCGATGCGCGACCAGATCGTGCGCACCCGCGACCTGCTGGTGCGCCTGACCGGCTCCCCCGGGAAGCTGTTCCGGCCCTCGGGCACGGCCAACGGGATCGACCCGCCGCCGGCGGCCGCACTGACCGCGGCCGGCGCCGCCGGCTACCCGGTCGTGCTCGGCTACGACATCGACCCGCTCGACTACCAGTCGCCGCCCGCCCCGATGATCGCCCAGCGCGCGCTCGGCGGCGTCGGCCCCGGGTCGGTGATCAGCCTCCACTTCGGCTACCCCAACACGCTCGCCGCGCTGCCCGCGATCCTCGACGGCCTGCGGGCCCGCCAGCTGACCCCCGTCACCGCGTCGGCGCTGCTCGGGCGCTGACGCCCACGGCTCAGACCGGGATCATGTCCTCGCGGCAGTGGCGGGGCGCCTCGATCTCCTGCTCGGCGTTGGCCGCGGTCATCACCACCTCGGCCCCGCACACCCCGCAGCGGAACCGCTGGTCCACCGGCACGACGTCGTCGGGGTCGGGCTCGGCCGGGGGGGCGATCTTGAACTTCGCCAGCATCCCCGCGCCGATGACGTAGATCGCGAAGACGAAGACCGCCGCGATCCCGATGCGCAGGACCCAGCCGAACCAGGAGGTCGCGGTCAGCACCGCTCGATGATGGTGGCGTTGGCGAGCCCACCTCCCTCGCACATGGTCTGGAGCCCGTACCGACCACCGGTGCGCTCGAGCTCGTCGAGCAGTGTGGTCATGAGCCGTGCCCCCGAGGCGCCGAGCGGGTGACCCAGCGCGATCGCGCCGCCGTTGACGTTCACCTTGTCGAGATCGGCGCCGGTCTCGCGCTGCCACGCGAGCACCACCGGTGCGAACGCCTCGTTGATCTCGACGAGGTCGATGTCGTCGAGGGTGAGCCCCGAACGGGCCAGCACCTTGGCGGTGGCGGGGATCGGCGCCGTGAGCATCATCACCGGATCGTCGCCGGCGAGCGCAAAGGTGTGGAACCGGGCGCGCGGCGTGTACCCGAGCTCGGCCGCCCGGGTCTCGCTCATGATGAGCACGGCCGCGGCGCCGTCGGTGATCTGCGACGAGTTCCCGGCGGTGATGACCCCGCCCTCGGGCTTGAACGCGGCCTTGAGCTGCGCGAGCGCCTCGACGCTCGAGTCGGGGCGGATGCCCTCGTCCTGGGCGAAGGTGCGCGTCTCGCCGTCGACGGTCACCTCCACCGGGACGATCTGGGCGTCGAAGCGCCCCTCGGCCCGGGCCCGGGCCGCCCGGTGGTGCGACTCCACCGAGAACGCGTCGTTCTCGTCCCGGGTGATCCCCCACCGCTCGGCGATCATCTCGGCCGACAGGCCCTGGGGCACCAGGTCGTAGCGGGCCATCATCCGGGGCCCGAACGGCATGCTCCCCGGGAGGAAGCTCGCCCCCATCGGCACGCGGGTCATGTGCTCGACTCCCGCAGCGACCACGACGTCGTAGGCCCCGGCCATCACGCCCTGGGCGGCGAAGTGGATCGCCTGCTGCGAGGACCCGCACTGCCGGTCGACCGACGTGCCCGGCACCGACTCGGGGAACCCGGCGGCGAGCACCGCGTTGCGGGCGACGTTGCCGGCCTGGTCACCCACCTGGGAGACGCAGCCCATCACCACGTCGTCGATGACGCCGGGGTCGAGGTCGGTCCGGGCCGCCAGCGCCTGGAGGGTGTGAGCGGCGAGGTCGACGGGGTGCCAGTCCTTGAGGGAGCCGTTGCGCTTCCCCAGCGGGGTCCGGACGGCATCGACGATCACGGCGTTCTGCATCAGGGGGCTCCTCTCGGCGGCTCCCGACGCTAGCCCGTCGTCGACGTCGCGACCGCCGAGGCGCCTACGCTCCGGGCCCATGATCTCCGTGTCCGCTCCCACCGACGACCTCGGCATCTCGGTCCTGGCCGAGTGCGCCGGGGCGGCCGCGACCCACGCCGGGGGCGGGGCCGAGGCGGCCGCCCTCGTGGTCCGGCTCCTGGCCCAGGACGCCCGCCGGCGCCACACCGTCGACACCGCCGACGCCGACCTGCACCTCGGGGTCACCCTCGACGGAACCGAGCTGGTGCTCACGCTGCGCGACACCGGCGAGCCGGTCAACGCGCCACCGGCGACGGTCCTGGCCCTGGTCGAGCTCGGTCTGGCCACCGCGGCCGACGGCGGGATCGACGGTGCCGGCAACGTGCTCGTCGCGCGTGTGCCGCTGCCCCGACACGGGCGCATCGTCGAGACCGAGGGCCTCGAGGTGCTGCCCGACGACGCCGCCGAGTCCGACGTCCCGGTCGAGGTCCGGCCCCTGCGGGCCGACGACGCGTTCGAGCTCACCCGCTGCATCTTCCGCTGCTACGGCTGGACCTACGCCGTGCAGGACATGTACTTCCCCGACCGGATCGCGGCGGCGATCGGCGCCGGGCGCCGGGTCGGCGGGGTCGCGGTCACCCCGGACGGCGAGGTCGTGGCCCACGTCGGCTTCGCGTTCGTGGCCGACGGCGTGGTCGAGGGCGGCGTGGCCGTCACCGACCCGCGCTTCCGGGGCCGGGGCCTCATGGGCCGGGTGGCCGACGAGGTCGACCTCGCCGCGCTGGCCGTCAACGCCATCATGGGACGGGCCGTGCTCACCCACCCGGTCACCCAGAAGGCCTCGATGGGCACGGGGTCGGCCCTCGTCGGCATGTTCCTCGACGCCGCCGGGCCGGTGCAGCAGGTGGGGTTCACCGACGGGCTGATCGACCACCGGATGTCGTACGCGGTCACCTATCGACCGATCCTCCCGCTGGACCCGGCCGAGCTCTGGATCCCGGCGCGGTACCAGTCGATCGCCCGGCACGTGCTCGAGGGCTGCGATCTCCCCCTCACCATCGGTGAGGCGCACTCGGCGCCGGTGCCGCCGACCTCGGTGATGACCTCGTCGTACGACGCGCTCAAGCAGGCGGGCACCGTGAAGGTCGCCACCGTCGGCGACGACCTCGTCGCCGCGCTCGACGGCATCCTCGGCCAGTTCCGCACTGCGGGCGCCGAGCAGGTGCTGGTGTACCTGCCCGCCGACCAGCCCGCCCTCGCCACCGTGGGCGCCGGGCTCCCCTCGCTCCAGCTCGCCTACGCGGCGATCCTGCCCCGGTTCGGTGAGCTGGGCACCAGCCTCGTGCTCCAGTGGCTGCGGAACCCCGCGGTGGTGATCGACCACTTCGTCTTCGCCGACGACCGGTTCCGGCGGCTCACCGAGCTGATCGTCGAGCAGGCCACCGAGCTCGGGGACCAGGAGACCCGCCAGCGCCTGCGCCGGGCCCGGCTCGAGCAGCTGCTCGCCCTGCTCCCCGACGACGGCACCGGCTGATGCCCCGCTCGATGGACGCCGCCCTCGGTGACGGCGGCATGCGCCTCCTCGCCGGGCTCGGCGTCGCCTTCGACCGCTACGGACCCGGGTGGGCCGAAGCGGGGTGGACCCCGACCGAGCTCGCCGCCAACCCCACCGGGGTCGTGCAGGGTGGCGTCTACGCCGTGGTGCACGACGCCGCGATGAACTTCGCCACCAACAGCGCGCTGGAGCGCGGGGAGCACGGGTCGACGCTCGACCTGCAGTACCAGACGATCCGCGCGGCCCGGGTGGGCGACGGCCTGCGGGTCCGCGGCGCCGTCACCCGCCTCACCCGCCAGGTCGCCCACGTCGAGGCGGAGGTCCGCACCGGTGACGGCGACCTCGTGTCCCGGGCCACCGCGACGTTCCTCGTGCGGCGCCCGGAGACCGGTCAGGCCTGAGGGCGCTCCGGATCGGGGATGGCGCTGAGGTCGATCTCCTCGACCTCGGCGATGTCGGGGATCCCGTCGCCGTCCACGTCGACCACGGTGGTGCGGGTGATCGTGACCGAGTCGGCGGTGCCGTCACCGTCGAGGTCCATCAGCACCGCCTCGGTGATCTCCGCGCCATCGACGGTGCCGTCCCCGGTCATGTCGACGGTCGTGGTCTCGGTGACCACGACGATGTCGGTGGTCCCGTCGCCGTCGACGTCGATGCGCTCGACCTCGATGGTGATGTGACCGTCGATCGTCCCGTCGCCGTCGAGGTCGACGTCCAGGTCCTCGACGATCTCGACGTCGCCGCCGGGCTCGGCGATCTCGGGGGTGTCGTCGCTCATGTCGCCCTCGCTCCCACTCTGTCGGCTCCGACCATACTCCGCTCGACTCCGCTCGCTCGATCGTGGTCGGCGCGTTGCGTCAGGTGCTCGCCCGCACCGCCGCCACGAGGATCGCGACCCCGACCATTCCACAGGCCAGTGCCACCGCGAGGCCCCGGACCGCGTGGGGCCGACGCCGGGTGATTCGGTACACCGCGATCCCGATCGCCACCGGCGCCAGCACGGCTACGAAGAGGCTCAAGAAGGCGAACCAGTACACGAGTGCGTTGTTGTAGGGGTCGAGGTCACGCCCGTAGTCGCCGTAGGAACCCAGCGGGGCCGGAACCAGCGCATGGTCGAGGATCAGCTCTTGGTCCTCGTCGGTGTAGCGGCCGTCGTCGCGGATGTCGTGCTCCAATCACCCGGGCGCCGGAGCGCCTCGAACCGAGCCTGCCAGAGCGCCACCGAACTCCGGAGCAACAGCGCATGAACATTCCCCATCCTCGCTGGAGACAGTGCCGCGACGGGCCGCGGCACCCAGTGTTCACCTCGGATTCGCTGCGGCGTCGCCGACCGTCGGGGATGCTTGCGACGTGACCGCGTCCACCCGCAAGGGCCGGGGCCACGCCGCCCCGCTGCTGGCCGTGGTCGTGGCCGTGTGCCTGCCCGTCACTGCGGTCGCGGTCCTCGGTGTCGCCGTCGTGCCCGGCAGCGTGGCGCCGTCGGCGGCCACCGGCGTCGGCCCCGTCGGTCGCGTGCCCGACCCGGTACCGGGCCGCTACGTGGTCGTCCTCGCAGACGGGGTCGAGTCCCGGACCGCCGCTGCAGGGGCGAAGCTGGTCGGCCCGACCGGCGGGACGATCGTCGCCACCTTCGCCGTTGCGCTGCCGGGATTCGTCGCCGAGATGTCCGAACGGCGGGCGGCGCGGATCGCCGCAGATCCGCTCGTGGCCGGCGTCTTCGAGGACGGCTACGTCCGGATCGCGGGCACGCAGTCGCCGGCGCCGTGGGCGCTCGACCGCGTCGACCAGGCGTCGCTCCCGCTCGACGGCGCCTACCGGTCAACCTTCGCCGGTCGGGGCGTCACCGCCTACGTGGTGGACACCGGGATCCTCACCACCCACACGGAGTTCGGAGGTCGCGCGTCGTTGGGCCTGGACCTGGTCGGCGACGGCCGCGCCGCGGGCGACTGCCACGGCCACGGCACTGCGGTCGCCAGCCTGATCGCCGGGAGCGGGACCGGGATCGCCAAGGCCGCTGCGGTCGTCGGGGTGCGGGCCATGGGCTGCGACGGCACCGGGACGTTCTCCCAGGTTCTCGCCGCCGTCGACTGGATCACGGCCAACGCCGCCCGTCCGGCGGTCGTGAACCTGAGCCTCGCCGGGCCGGCGTACGAGCCACTCGACACCGCGATCACGAACTCGATCGCGTCAGGCCTCACCTACGTCGTCGCCGCCGGCAATGACCAGGGGGACGCCTGCGCGCGCTCGCCGGCCCGCACGTCCTCGGCGCTCACGGTCGGCGCCACCGATGTGAACGACGCCCGCGCGTACTTCTCGAATGCCGGCACGTGCCTCGACCTGTTCGCGCCCGGGGTCGGGATGACCGTCGCCGTTCCCCCGACGGATTCGGAGTACTCGACGGCGAGCGGCACCTCGTTCGCCGCTCCCGTCGTGGCG
Source organism: uncultured Actinomycetes bacterium (assembly GCA_903899845.1). Classification (GTDB taxonomy): domain Bacteria; phylum Actinomycetota; class Acidimicrobiia; order IMCC26256; family PALSA-555; genus CAIUKV01. The sequence goes on along the minus strand of CAIUKV010000259.1, from coordinate 3,268 downwards.
GGCCTGGTCGCCCTCGTCCTCGAGCGCCATCCCGGGCTCGGCCCGTCCGACGTCCGGGCCCTGCTCGTGCGGGCCGCGCCCACCGACCGGGTGGTCGATCCCGGGACCGGGAGCCCAAACCGTCTCGCCCGCTCGTTCGAGGCCCTGAGCCCGCATCCCGGGGTCGTGATCGCGGTGGTGGGCGACCACCTGACCGAATCGCTGATGGAGGGGACACTCGGCGGCGACCCGGCTGCCCCCAACTACAACCCGTTGGTCTTCATCGTCCGCGGAGCCTGAGGAACCCACCGGGCTTCGGTCGGCGGTGCCGGAGGCGGCGCGCTCGGCTGCCTACGATGCCCCGGTGACGGCGGCCGCCCTCGGACTCGCCCTGGTGGCTGCGCTGGCGACCGCCTGCGGCCTCGCCCTGCAGTCGGCCGGGGTCCACGCGACGCGGGACGACGCCCGCGGGGTCGTGGCGCTGTTCCGTCGGCTCGTCCGCAGCCGGACCTGGTGGTGCGGCGTCCTGCTCGCCGGGCCGGTGGTCGGCCTCGCCCACGTCGGCGCGCTGCGCGAGGGCCCGATCCTCGAGGTCGAGGCGGTCCTGGTCACGTCGCTGCTGTTCACGCTGGCGGTCGGCGCCCGGATCAGCCGGCAGTCGGTGTCGCGGCGCGACTGGGGCGCAGCGGCGCTGGTGGTGGTGGGCCTGGTGCTGTTCCTCGCCGCCGGCGATCCCCACGGCGACGTCCCCGTGGTGACGGTCCGGACGTGGGCGATCGTCGGCACGGCCGTGGGCGTCGCGGTCGTGCTGCTGGGCCTCTTGGCCGGCCGGGCGACCCGTCCCGACCGGCGGGCCGCGGCCTGGGGCGCCGCCGCGGGCGTGCTGCTCGGCACCAACGCGCTCCTGCTCAAGCACCTGTCCGCGGTCGTGGGTGACGGCCTCGGTGCCGCGGTCGCGTCGCTCGCGCTCTGGGCCCCGCTCGGCGTGGCCGCCGTGGCCCTGGTCTGCCAGCAGCAGGCCTACCGGCCCGGCGAGTTCGCCGCGGCCATGGCGCCCATCGTCGGCGGCAACCCCTTGTTCGCCGGGTTGCTCGGGGTGCTGGTGTACCAGGAGCGGTTCCACCGGGGCGTGGTGGACCTCGTGGTCGCGGGCGGGGGCATCGTGCTCGTGGCCGTCGGGATCGTGATGCTCACGTCGTCGCCGATGGTGCAGGTGGGCAGCGGCGAGGGCGCCGCCGCCTGACCCGCACCCACCTCCCGGGTCAGGCGACCGAGGCGACCGGCAGCCGGCGGAACTCGCGGGGCAGCGAGGCGCGCAGGTCGGCGACGAGGTCGTCGCGCAGGCTCCGGTGCGCGGGGTCGTCCCAGAGGTTGCGCCACTGGTGCGGATCGGCCTCGACGTCGTAGAGCTCGCCCTCGGAGCCGTCGTACTGGACGGCGATGGGGACGCCCAGCGCGTCGCCGAACATGCGCTGCGCGAACGGGTCGCGCTCGAGGCCGTTGGGCCGCCCGCCCGTGCTGGGCTCGTAGGCGGTGCACAGGTACCCGTCGCGGTAGATCGACCGGTAGTGCATCCCGTACTGGGGGAACTGGCTGTCCCACTCGCACAGCGCCCGCTCGTGGGTCCCGGCCCCGTCGGCGGTCGGGAGCGGTCGGCCCTCGATCCACTCGGGGACCGGGATCCCGGCGATGGCGCAGAAGGTGGCCGCGAGGTCGACCTGACCGACCGGATCGCTGACCTCGGCCGGCGCGATCCCCGCCCCCCGCGCCGGCCGCCAGATCATGGGCAGCCGCATGAGCGCGTCGGTGGGGTACGGGCCCTTGTAGAGGAGCCCGAAGTCGCCCTGGAGCTCGCCGTGGTCGGTGGTGAAGAACACGTCGGTGTCGTCGAGCCACCCCTTGGCGGCGAGGTGGGCGAGCACCCGGCCGCACGCCTCGTCGACGAGCTCGTTCATCACGTGGACCTTGGCGTTGACCTCACGGATCTGGTCGCCGGTGAGGGTGCCGGGCCGGAAGTTGCCCGGTCCCCCCTCCTGGTTCGCGTAGGTGCCCTCCCAGTACCCGAGCCAATGGCGCGGCTTGGCGCCGAGGATCTCGGCGATGCGGTCGTCGGACCCGGGGTGCCCGAGCGGGAGGTCGAGGTCGCGCCAGTCCACCCGGTGCAGCTCGCTCGCCGGCGGGTCCCACGGGTGGTGGGGGTCGGGGAAGCTCATCCACACGAACCAGTCGTCGGTGTCGGCGTACGCGTCGAGCTGCGTGACGACGAGGTCCGCGACCCAGTCGGTGTGGTAGAGGTCGCGCGGGATGGGGTTGTTCATCGTCTCGGGCGCGCCGGTGTCACCGCCCGGCACCGCGCCGAGCAAGGGCGCGAAGCTCTCGAGCCACTCGGGATGGTGGTCGCGCAGCCACATCCCGTAGTGCTGGACCGGGTTGCCGTTGAACGCGCCCACGTGGGCGGCCTGGATCGCCGTGTCGAAGCCCCGCCAGTCGCCGGTCTCGCCCGCGCGCCAGCGGCGGTTCTCCTCGAACGCGCCGGTGAGGTCGAAGGCCGGCTCGAAGTGGGCCTTGCCGAGCAGGGCCGTGCGGTAGCCCGCCGCCGAGCGCAGGTGTTCCGCGATCGACGGGGCGTCGACCGGCAGGGGGATCCCGTTGGCGACCACGCCGTGGGTGCGGGCGTACTGGCCCGTCAGCATGGTGGAGCGGGCGGGCATGCACACCGAGTTCTGGCAGTAGGCACGGCGGTAGTTCACGCCTTCGGCCGCGAGCCGGTCGGCCACCGGGGTGCGGGCGACGGTCCCCCCGTTGCAGCCGAGCGCGTCGTAGCGCTGCTGGTCGGTGGTGATGAGGAGGATGTTGCGACCCATGGTCCGCCGCCGGTCAGTCGCCGAGCGCGGCGAACCCCTGAGCCGGGGTCATCGCGATCAGCGCCATGCGCTCGACGCCGCCTTCACGGTCGCCGTGGCCCTGGCGGTACTCGGGGTCGCTCACCATGTCGAGGAAGGCCTGGCGGCTCGGGTACGCCACGAGGATCACCGCGTCCCAGTCGTTGGCGGCCTCGTCGCCGATGAACACCTGGTCGGGCGCCCCCATCCAGAGGACCTTCCCGCCCCGCTCGGTCACCTTGCGCACCGCCAGCTCGCCGTAGCGGGCGTAGCTCTCCCGCCCGGAGCCCCCGGCGTCGCTGTCGGCCCGGGCCTTGAACTTGAGCAGGTTGCACATCACCACCTCGCCGGTCAGACGCTGGCTGTCGGCGACGATGCGCTCGATCTGCTCGGCGGTGGGGTTCGTG
>CAIUKV010000258.1 GCA_903899845.1 uncultured Actinomycetes bacterium | reverse complement strand
TCGTAGTCCGGGTCCGACGCGAGACCGTCGAAGCGGTCGGCCTCGTACCCGAACACGAGGTCGTCGTCGAGCAGGGCCCGGATCCGCTCGCGCCGCCCGGGATCGGTCCAGGCGTCCATCCGCTCGGTGTAGTGGGCCCAGGCCCGCTTCCAGGTGCCGAAGCCCCACGGGCTCCCGATGTGCGACAGGTGGTAGGCGCGGGCGTCGGCCCGCCATTCCTGGAGGTAGTTCGACGCACAGACCATGAACACGGTCGGATCGTCGCGGTAGTGGGCGAGCAGCGCCTCGCAGAACGGGAAGAACGAGGGGTCCGGGACGACGTCGTCCTCGAGGAAGATCAGCTCGTCGACGACGGAGAACACCCGCTCGAACCCCGACGTCACGCGGGCACGGCACCCCAGGTTGACCTCGCTGAACAGGAACTCGACGTCACAGTCCCAGTCGACGGCCGAGACGATCTCCCGGACCTCGGCGCAGGCCGCCTCGTCGGCGTCCCACCGCGGGCCGTCGGCGAGGACGAACAGCCGGGTCGGCCGGGCCGCAGCGATCACGGCGAAGCTCCGGCGGGTGAGCTCGGGCCGGTTGAACACCTGATACGCGATCGCGGTCTCCAGGGCCACACCCGAAGGCTACCGAGCCGCCCGATCGGCGCCGATCAGCGCCGGTCGGCCACCTCGCGGAGCGCATCGCGGTCATCGGGGTGGGCGATCCCGGCGAGCGCGAACGCGCGCTCGCGCACCGTCAGGCCCGCCAGCTCGGCGGCACCGTGCTCGGTGACCACCACGTCGACGTGATGACGGGGCGTGGTCACCGCGGTCCCCGGCGGCAGCTCGGCGACGATGCGGGGGCGACGGGTCCCGGCCAGGTCGACCGACGACGGCAGGCACACCAGCGCCCGGTCCTCGAGCTGGAACCCCGACATCGCCACGAAGTCCTCGTGGCCCCCGATGCCCGAGTACTGGACGGGGCCGATGGCGTCAGCGGCGACCTGCCCGGTCAGGTCCACGAGGATCGCGCCGTTGATCGTGACCATGGCCGAGTTCGCCGCCACGATCGCGGGCTCGTTGACCTGGTCGACGGGGAGGAAGCGCACGTCGGGGTTGTCGTCGAGCCAGCCGTAGAGCTCCTCGGTGCCGGCCGCGAAGGTGGTGACCGAGTAGCCCACGTGGATGCCCTTGCGTCGGTTGGTCACCTTGCCCGCCCGGTGCAGGTGCATCAGCCCGGTGGTGAACATCTCCGAGTGCACGCCGTAGTCGCCCCCCGGACCGTCGGCGAGCAGGGTCGCGACCATGCTCGGGATGCCCCCGATCCCGGTCTGGAGCGTGCACCCGTCGTGGACGAACGCCCGCGCGTGGCCGGCGATGGCCACCTCGACCTCCGTCACCGGGACGTCGGGCAGCACGAACGGCGCCGCGTCGGTCGGCACGAGCACGTCGATCTCGTCGACGTGCAGCCGGTGCGGGGCGAGCGGCGGGAGTCCGTGGGTCCGGGGCAGCCGGGCGTTTGCCTCGACCACCAGGACCCGGTCGGGGTCGGCCCCGGCCCGGCGCAGCTCGTCGACGGTCGCGCCGGCGTGCAGGGACAGGCTCACGAAGCCGTCGGCGTCGACCCCCGACGCCGCGGTCGCCACCACCCGGGGCCGGACCCGCTCGGCCACCCGGGCGAAGCGCCGGAAGTCCGCGGGCACGAACTCGACCGCCGCCCCCGAGTCGCGCAGGAACCGCTCGGCCGGGCCCATGAACCCGGTGCGGTAGCGCACCCCCGTCCGGGTGAAGACCGCGAACAGGTCGACGAGCAGCGCACCGTGGACGACGAGGTCCTCCCAGTCGTCACGGTCGCCGAGGGCGTGCAGGAACGCGGTCGGCTGGCCGGGCCCGAGCGGGATCCCGAGGGCGTCACGCGGCCGGAGGAGCGCCGCCGCCTCGGCGGCCGTGGCGACCCGGGCCGGGCTCACGCGAAGGTGAGCCGCCCCGAGTCGATGACCACGCTGTCGCCCACGCAGGTCTGGAAGATCGCCTCGGTGCCGTCGACCCAGATCTTCACGTCGAGGACGTCGCCGGGCATCACCGGGTGCGAGAACCGACCCTCGATCGCCTTGAAGCGTGCCGGGTCGCTGCCGCACACCGCGTGCAGCAGCGCGCGACCGGTGAAGCCGTAGGTGCACAGCCCGTGGAGGATCGGCTTCGGGAAGCCGGCCCGCGCCGCGAACGTGGGGTCGGAGTGCAGCGGGTTGCGGTCACCGTTGAGGCGGTAGAGCAGCGCCTGGTCGGGACGCGTCGCGTACGACACCACGTGGTCGGGCGCCCGGTCGGGGGCCACGTTGCGGGGGCCGCTCGGGCCGCGGTCGCCACCCCAGCCGCCCTCACCGCGGATGAACGCGGACATCGTGGTGGTCCACAGGAGGTCGCCCCCCGGCTCACGCGCCTCGCTCTCGAGCACGACCACGGCGGCCTTGCCCTTGTCGTACATGGCGGCGACCTTGCCCACGATGCGGGCGGTGCCCTCGACCGGCACCGGCTGGTGCAGGGTGATCCCCTGCTCGCCGTGCACGAGCATCGCCCAGTCGAAGGTGCCGATGGCGCTCATCGGGCCGGCCCCGCCGCCTCCGAGCACGACCGGCATGGTCGGCAGCGCGCGCTGGGTGATCCCGTCGGAGTTCTCGGTGGTGAACTCGAGCTCGAAGCCGGTGGGGTCGGTGACCCCGGCGCCCACGCCCAGGGCGTAGAGCAGGGAGTCCCGGGAGGTCCAGCGGGCCTCGGACGGCTCGGACACGAAGCCAACGGCATCGGGGTTCAGCGGCATCGGGTGCTCCTGTGGCGTCGGTGGGTGGCGTCGGTGGGTGGCGTCGGGCCCGACGGCCTCCCCGGGGATCCGCAGTCTCGCGTAGCGTGGGCATCCATGACCACCCCGCCCATCACCGAGGTGGCGCCCCGGACCTGGATCGTCCAGCCGTCGTGGGTCAACGCCGCCTGCTTCGAGACCGACGAGGGCCTGGTCCTGGTGGACGCCGGCCTCGCCACCGACGCCGAGCGGATCCACTCGGCGGTGCGGTCGGTGACCGCGGCGCCCCTCCACACGGTGATCTTCACCCACGGCCACGTCGACCACGCCTTCGGGCTGTGGGGCTTCCTCGACGCCGGCGAGCGGCCCCGGATCGTCGCCCACGAGAACGTGGTCCCCCGGTTCCGGCGCTACGCGCGCACCGCCGGGTACAACACCGCCGTCAACGCCCGCCAGTTCGGCGTCGACCCCGAGACCGTGCCCTGGCCTCGCGACGACGCCCAGTTCGTCTGGCCCGACCTCACCTACACCGACGCCCTCGTCCTCACGATCGGGGGCGAGGAGTTCCACCTGCGCCACGCGCGCGGCGAGACCGACGACGCCACCTGGGTGTGGGTGCCCGGTCGCAGGACGCTGGCCTGCGGCGACTTCTGGTTCAACGTCTCCCCGAACTGCGGCAACCCCCAGAAGGTGCAGCGCTACCCCGAGGCCTGGGCCGACGCCGCGGACGCGATGGCCGCGCTCGGCGCCGAGATCCTCCTCCCCGGCCACAGCCTCCACCAGACCGGGGTCGACCACATCCGCCACCTGTTCACGGTCCAGGCCGAGTACCTGCGCACCATCGTCGACCAGACGCTCGCCGGGCTGAACGCGGGCCTGACCCACGACGAGATCGTCGCCGCGCTCGAGATCCCGGCCCACCTCGCCGCCGAGCCATCGCTCCAGCCTCGCTACGACCGGCCCGAGTTCGTCGCCCGCAACCTCATCCGCCAGTACGGCGGGTGGTGGAACGGTCGGGCCGCCGACCTCATGCCCGCCCCGGCGACGGCCTGGACCGCCGAGATCGTGGCCCTCGCCGGCGGCGTCGCGCCGATCGTCGCCCGGGCCCGGGCCCTCGCCGATCCGACCGCACCCGACCACGACCTCGCCCTGGCCTGCCACCTCGCCGAGTGGGCGGTGACCGCCGCCCCCGACGATCCCGACGCCCGGGCCTGCGCCGCCGCCGTGTTCGGTGCCCGGGCCGCGGCCGAGCCGTCGCTGATGGGGATCGGCATCTACGGCGCGGCGGCCCGCCAGGCCGGATCCCGGCCCGACTGACCATGCCCGGACGCCTGGGCGGCTGGCTCCCGGGCGTGCACGCGGCGCGTCACTACCGGCGCGCCGACGTCCGGGGTGACCTCGGCGCCGGCGTGGTGCTCGCGGCGCTGCTGATCCCCCAGGGCATGGCCTACGCCGAGCTCGCCGGGCTCCCGCCCGTGACCGGCCTCTACACGACCGTGGCCGCGCTCGTGGTCTACGCCCTGCTCGGCCCGTCGCGGGTGCTCGTCCCCGGCCCCGACTCGGCCCTGTCGCCGCTGGTGTACGCCGCCGTCGTGCCCCTCGCCGCCGCCGACGGCGCGCCCGGCGCCCGTCTCGCGTTGGCCGGGATGCTCGCGGTCCTGCTCGGCGGGGTGTGCGTCGCGGCCGGGACGTTCCGCCTCGGGGTGATGGCCGACCTGCTGTCGATGCCGATGCGGGTGGGGTTCCTCGACGGCATCGCCGTCGTCGTGCTCGTGGGTCAGCTCCCCCGGCTGTTCGGCTTCACCACCGACGGCGACGGCGTGGTCGCCGGGGTCCGCGCCTTCGTGCAGGGGGTGGCCGACGGACGGACCGTGCCCGCGGCCCTCGCCCTCGGCCTCGGTGCCCTCGCGGTGATCGCGCTGGCCCGGCGCCTCGACCCCCGCCTTCCCGGGATCCTGCTCGCCGCCGTCGGCGCCACCTTGGTCGTCGTGCTGCTCGACCCCGCGGGCGTCACCGTGGTCGGGGCCATCCCGGGGGGCCTGCCCACCCCGACCTGGCCCGGCGTGCCCCTCGACGACCTCGGACCGCTGCTCGTCGCCGCGCTCGGCCTCGCCTTCGTCACCGCCGCCGACACCACCACGCTCTCGCGGTCGTTCGCCGACGGCGACCATCCCCCCGACGCCGATCGGGAGATGGTCGCCATGGGTGCCGCCAATGTCGCCGCCGGGCTGGTGCAGGGCTTCCCCCTCAGCGCGAGCGTGTCGCGCACCGCGGTCGCACGCGCCGCCGGGGCCCGGACCCAGCTCGCCGGCCTGGTCGGGGCCGCCGCCATCGTGGTCGTCCTCGTCGCCGCCCCCGGGCTCACCGCCCAGGTGCCGACCGCGGTGCTCGCCGCGATCGTGATCGCCGCGGCCGTCACGCTGTTCGACGGACGGGCCCTCGTGTACCTGTGGCGGGTCCGGCGCTCGGAGTTCACGCTGGCGGTGATCACCGCGACAGGGGTGGTGCTCGTCGGGGTGCTTCCGGGGATCGCGATCGCGGCGGCGCTGTCGCTCGCGAACTTCGTGCGCCGGGCCTGGCGTCCCTACAACGTCGCCCTCGGCCGGATCGACGGCCGCAAGGGCTACCACGACGTCGCCCGGCATCCCGAGGCCCGCCAGATCCCCGGGCTGGTGCTGTTCCGCTTCGACGCGCCGCTGTTCTTCGCCAACGCGCGCTACTTCGCCGACCGGGTCGAGGAGCTGGTCGCCGCGCGCGGCGAGCCGGTCCGCACGGTGATCGTCGCGGCCGAGCCGATCAGCGACGTCGACACCACCGCGGCCGACGTGCTCGCCGGTCTGGTCGGCCGCCTCCGGGCCGGGGGCACCGACCTCGTCCTCGCCGAGTGCAAGGGGCCGGTCAAGGACCGTCTGCGGCGCTACGGCCTCGTCCCACCCCTGGGCGAGGCCGGGTTCCCCCCCACGCTCGGCACCGCGATCGACGACTACGTGCGCCGCAGCGGGGTGACCTGGGTCGACTGGGAGGACCGGGAGGACCGGGAGGACCGGGAGGAACCGGGAACCTCCGAGCCGTCGGCCTGAGACCCCTCAGTCGAGGGTGACCGACCAGAGGTCGTGGGCGAGCACGACCTCGCCGGCGAAGTGCTCGGCCGCGGCCGCCACCCACTCCCCCTCGGTGCCGGGGGCCGGCGGCGGCACCGGATGGGTGAGCACGAGCCGGGCTGCCCCGGCGCGCGCCGCGGTCCGGCCCGCGTCGGCGCAGGTCGAGTGGTAGTCGAGGACGTCTTGGAGCCGGGGGCTGGGCACACCCCGGACGAGGTCGTCGCGCAGCACCGTCTGGACGTAGACGTCGGCGCCCGCGCAGATGCGGTCGAGCCCCGCGCAGGGGACGGTGTCGCCCGCGATGGCCACCACCCGGCCGCCCACCTCGACCCGGTAGCCCACCGTGGGCGCCACCGGGCGGTGGTCGGTCGGCGCCGCGGTCACGCGGACGCCGCCCGACTCCCACGCCACGCCGTCGTGGACCTCGTGCACGGTGCACGACGGGTCCCAGGTGAGATCGGCGTGGTGGTCGCGCCGGTAGCCCACGTCGTCGGCGAGCATGGCCAGGGTGCGGTCGACGAGGCGCTGCGTGCCCGGTGGCCCGACGACCGGGAGCGGCGACTCCACCGGCGCCATGATCCACCGGGTCGTGATCACGTCGGCGAGGTCGGTGGTGTGGTCCGAGTGCAGGTGGGTCAGGAGCACCGCGTCGAGCAGCAGCGGCAGCGATCCGGCCGCGGCCAGGCGCATGACCACCGCCCGGCCGCAGTCGAACAGCAGCTGCACGCCGTCGGCGCGCACCAGCGTCGCCGCGCCGGCCCGCTGGGGGTCGGGGATCGGCGAACCCGTCCCCAGCGTGACGACCTCGAGCACCGAGCGGGTCAGTCGGTGATGACAGCGGGGCGGCCGTGGCCCTGCATCTCGGCCAGGACCAGGTAGCCCATCAGCGCGGTGCGCCCGTCGGTGACGCTCTCGACGTTTCCGTCGGCGTCGAGGTTGAGGTTCGCGCCGTACATGTGGAACCACACGTTCGTGTTGTCCTCGATGCACTGCAGCGTGTGCACCGAGCCGGCCGGCTCGTAGAGGAACGATCCGGCCCGGTTCACGTAGTCGTACTCCTTGTACTTCCACGCTCCCGACACCGTGTAGCCCCACACCGGTCCGGTGTGGCGGTGGGTCTGCACCTCGTAGCCCGCCATGAAGATGGCCTGGATGATCCAGAGGCCCTCCTTCTCGCGGACCTGGAGCACCTTCATCTTCGAGCCGTCGGGCAGGTCGACGAAGGGCAGGTCGTCGCCACCGATGTGGACGGCCTCGGGCACGGGCTGCGCGGTGATGGTCATGGCGGTCTCCTCACGGGACGGCGGGTCCCCCCCAGGTTGCCAGATCCGGGGACCCCCGTGGACCGCCGGGCCACCCGGCCCGCGGGCGGGGCCGGCCGGACCGGCTCAGCCGGCCTGGCGGGCGACGGCCTCGGCCTTGGCCCGGGCCGCCTCGGGGTCGCCGAGGTACCGGGCCTCGAGCGGTCGGGCCTCGGCCGGGCGCATCTGCGGGTCGAGGGCGTAGACGATGGGCACGCCCGTGGGGATGTTGCACTCCACCACCGCCTCGTCGGACATGCCGTCGAGGTGCTTGACCAGCGCCCGCAGCGAATTGCCGTGCGCGGCCACGAGCACGGTGGCGCCGGCGGCCAGATCGGCCACGATCGCGTCGTACCAGTAGGGCAGCATCCGGGCGACCACGTCGGCCAGGCACTCCGTGGCGGGCAGCACCTCGGGCGGGAGGTGCGCATAGCGCGGGTCGGCGGCCTGGGCCGCCACCGCCGCGGCGTCGAGCGGGGGCGGTGGCGTCGCGTAGGCCCGGCGCCACACCAGCACCTGCTCGGCGCCGTACTGCTCGGTCGTCGCCTTCTTGTCCAGCCCCTGGAGCGCGCCGTAGTGGCGCTCGTTGAGCCGCCACGACCGCCGCACCGGGATCCAGCGCCGGTCGAGCTCGCCGAGCGCGAGCTCCGCGGTCCGGATGGCCCGCTTCTGCAGCGAGGTGTGCACGACGTCGGGCCGGTGCCCCGCGCCGGCGAGCAGGCGACCGGCCTCGAGCCCCTCGGCCACGCCGAGCTCGGTCAGGTCGACGTCGACCCAGCCGGTGAACCGGTTGGCCAGGTTCCACTCGCTCTGGCCGTGACGGAGCAGGATCAGGGTGGGCACGGCCCGAGACTAGGTCGCGGCCGTCGCCGGCTCCGGCTCCACCGCGACCTCGGGCCCGAGGCTCGCCCCGCCGCACAGCGCGAGCCGGTCGCCGCTCCAGAAGCGCCCCGGGTCGAACCAGTTCGACGGGCGCCGGGGCTCGAGCAGGCCCATGCGCGTGTAGGTGACGGCGAGCAGCTCGGCGCAGTAGACGGCCTCCTCCGACGCCTCCCGCTTGAGGCGGCCGGCCAGCCACTTCCCGGCGAGCTGGCGCGTGCGCGGGAACGCCCGCCCCTCGTACTCGGCGATCACCCGCAGGCAGGCGTCCTCCATCGCCGGCGTCACCTCGCCGTCGAGATCCCGCACGAAGGCCCGCTGGCGGTACTTGGGCCCGGTCCAGACCGCGATGGCGTGGTCGAGCCGGTGGAGCTGCGCGCCGCGGTGGTGCTCGCCGGTCCACACGCTGGGCAGGCTCTGGCCCAGCTCGGTGTGCCAGAGCAGCGGCGGGAGGTCGTCGAGCGCCAGCACCATCGCGACGTGGTTCACCGGGGCGTTGGTGACGAGCCGGATCGCCTTGTCGGCCGCGCTCGGTCCCCGGAACAGCCACACGTCGCCGGTCCGGGCCTGGTCCACCGCCGCGCGCGCCCCGATGGAGGCCGTCATCCCCCGAGCGTACCGAGCGGGCGCTCGCTACGGTTGGGTGCGTGCAGTCCCGGGCCTGGAAGTGGATCGGTCTCGGCGCGGTGGCCGCGCTCGCGGTCGGGTCGGCGGTGGTGGTCGAGCGCCGGCGCCGCCAGGTCCGGCGCTGGAACGACTACGACACCGACGAGATCCGCGACCGCCTGCAGGCCCGCTTCGCCGCGATCGACGCCGGGCCGGGGGCCGCGACGGGTCAGGCCGACGGCACGTCGATGCGGTAGAGGGTCCGGGCGTTGGTGTGCACCAGCTTGCGCACCTCGTCGAGCGGGAGCCCCTTGAACTGCCGGTCCATCGTGATGCGCGAGTTGGGCCAGTCGGTCCCCGAGTGCGGGTAGTCGGTCGACCACATCACGTGGTCGAGGTTGAGGTGGTGGCGCAGCTCGAGCCCGGCGGTGTCGACCATGAACGTCGCCCAGAAGTTGCGGGCGAAGATCTCGCTCGGCATGAGCGACATCTTGTCGACCGCTCCGGTGAACCACCGGTAGCGCAGGAACATGTCGTCGCACTGCTCGAGCATGGTCGGGATCCACCCGATGTTCGACTCCACCAGGACCAGGTTCAGCGCCGGGAAGCGCTCGAAGATCCCCGAGAACAGCAGGTCGCAGGCCACCGGGAGCGTGTGGCCCCCCGACTTCGACGCCCCGGTGTCGCCGAGGTAGCGGAGGTCGTCGGGTGAGCGCCACTTGTGGTTGGGGTTGGACCGCAGGAACGAGCCGATGTGCACCGCCACCGGCATCCCCGCCTCCTCGGCGAGCCCGAAGAAGCGGTCGTCGGCGGGCTCGACGTCGAGGTCGCCGCTCGGGAACCGTGAGATCACCACGCCGCGGTGGTCGTGGGCGATCGCCCACTGCAGCTCCTCGACCGCGTCGTCGATGCCGGTCGTGGGCACGATCGCCTGGGCGAACAGCCGCCCCTGGCCGCCGGCGCAGAAGTCGGTGATCCACTCGTTGTAGGTGCGCACGCAGTAGCGCTGGAGCTCGCGGTCGTCGCTGTAGGTCTTGGCCCCGGCCAGCGTGACGCTCGGGTACAGCACCTGCGCCCACACGCCGTCGGCGTCGAGGTCGGCGAGGCGGGCCTTGGGCTCGAACATGCCCGGCCGCAGCTCGTCGTAGCGCACCCCGTCGCGGCGGTACTCCACCACCGAGCGCCCCGCGCACACCGTGAGGCCCACGGGCTGAGCCGCCTTGCCGTCGTCGAACACCCACCAGTCGCCCCCGTCGCGCCGCTCGACCCGGGGGGCCCGGTCCTTGAGCCGGGCCGGCACCTGGTCGACCCAGAGGTGGGGCGGCTCCTGCACGTGGGCGTCGGCGTCGACGACCGGCACGTCGAGCGAGCGGAAGGTCGCGTAGGTGGGCTCGGGCACGGGGGCTCCTCGGGCTGGGGACGAAGGCGCTCCGCCATCCCACCATCCGCACGCCCCGGCCGCAAGCGACACGCGCCCCGGCCGCAAGCGACGCGCGCCCCGGTGTGGCACCATGCCCGCGTGCTCGACCTCTGCCTGCGCGGTGCCCTTGTGGTGGACGGCTCCGGCGCGCCCGCCCGGGTCGCCGACGTCGGGGTGCGAAACGGACGGATCGTCGCGGTCGGGGCGGTCACCGAGACCGCTCGCGCCGAACACGACGTCACCGGGCTCGCGCTCGCCCCCGGGTTCGTCGACGTGCACACCCACCAGGACGCGCAGGTGTTCTGGGACCCCGCCTGCACGCCGTCGCCCCAGTTCGGCTGCACGACCGTGGTCACCGGCAACTGCGGCTTCTCCATCGCGCCGGTCGAGGCCGACGACGCCGACTACCTGATGCGCATGCTCGCCCGGGTCGAGGGCATCCCGCTCGAGACACTGGTCGCGGGCGTCCCGTGGAGCTGGCGGACGTTCGCCGAGTACCTCGACGCGGTCGCCGCGGCCGCCCCGGCCGTGAACGTCGGGGTGATGGTCGGCCACTCGGCCCTGCGCCGGGCCGTCCTGCGCGCCGGCACCGACCGGGCCGCCAGCGGCGCCGAGATCGACCGCATGCGGGCGCTGCTGGCCGACGCGCTCGCCGCGGGCGGGCTGGGGTTCTCGTCGTCGTGGGCGCCCACCCACGTCGACGGCGACGGCGCCCCGGTGCCGTCGCGTGCGGCCACCCCCGACGAGCTGGTCGCCCTGGCCGCGGTGTGCCGGGACCACGCCGGCACCCAGCTCGAGTTCGTGCCGACCACCCAGGCGTTCGAGCCCGTCCACTCCGCGACCATGACCGCGATGGCGCGGGCCGCGGCCCGCCCGCTCAACTGGAACGTGCTGATCCCCCGGGCCACCGGCCGCGCCGCCACCGAGGCCAAGCTGGCCGTCTCCGACGACGCCGCGGCGCAGGGTGCCGAGGTCCTGGCGCTGATGTACCCCGACGTGATCCGGTCGCGGGCCACGTTCCGGGGCACCCTCTACGACGGCCTCCCCGGCTGGGCCCCGGTGATGACCCGACCCGACGCCGAGAAGCTCGCCGCCCTCGCCGACCCCGACGTTCGGGCCCGCCTGCGGGCCGGGGCCGAGTCCGACGCCGCCGCCCTGTGGCGCACGACCGTCGCCGACTGGGGCGGCACCGTGCTCGCCGCCACCGCCAGCCCCCGGTTCGCCCCGTTCGTGGGCCGGACCTTCGCCGACATCGGGCGCGCCCTCGGCACCGACCCGTTCGACGCGCTGCTCGACGCCGCGGTCGCCGACCGGCTCGACACCGCGGTCATCCCGGTGCCGCCGGGCGACGACCCCGAGTCCCAGGCGTTCCGCGAGCGGATGTGGGCCGACCCCCGGGTCGTGCTCGGCGCGTCCGACGCCGGCGCCCACGTCGACATGATCTGGACCTACGACTGGGCCTGTGCGTTCCTCGCCCGCAACCGCGAGCGGGGCGTGCTGCCGCTCGAGGCCGCGGTCGCCCGCATCAGCGCGCACCCCGCCGCGGTCTACGGGCTCGTCGACCGGGGCCGGATCGCGCCCGGGTGCTGGGCCGACCTGGTCTGCTTCGACCCGGCCACCATCGGGCCCGGCCTGCCCGAGTGGCGCGACGACCTCCCCGGGGGCGCGGGCCGCCTCACCGGCGCCGCGACCGGGATCGCCGCCGTGTACGTCAACGGCACCGAGATCGTGCGCGACGGCGTGCTCACCGGCGCCCGACCCGGACGGGTCCTGCGCTCGGGCCGTGACACCGCGACGGTCACGCCAGGTCGAACGCGACCCGGGCTTCGTTGAGGCCGTAGACGAAGGCGTTGGGCAGGTCGACCGGGGTGGTGCCCGGCACCAGCCGGAACCCGGTCACCCGTCGGCGCAGCTCCTCGAAGAACACCCGGATCTCGAGCCGGGCCAGCGAGGCGCCCAGGCAGAAGTGCGTGCCGAACCCGAAGGCCAGGTGGGGATTGGGGTGGCGGGTGACGACGAACGCCTCGGGATCGTCGAAGTGGTCGGGGTCCCGGTTCGCTGCGGGATACATGAGCACCACCTGCTGACCGGCCCGGATGGTCTCGCCCGCGAGCTCCACGTCGGCCGTCGCGACGCGGCACATGTTGTGGATCGGGGTCACGTAGCGGATGAACTCCTCGGTCGCGACCGCGGCGTCGGCGCCGGCCCGGAACGCCGCCCACTGGTCGGGGTTGGCGATGAAGTTCAGGATCGTGCGCCCGATCACCGTGCGGGTGGTCTCGGCGCCCCCGTCGAGGAGGAGCAGGCAGTCCGGGATCACCTGGTCGAGGGTGAGCGGGACCCCGTCGACCTCGGCCTGGGTCCACACGGTCATCACGTCGTCGGCCGGGCAGCCCCGCTTCGCCTCGAACAGCTCGGCCGACGCGGCCGCGAACTCGAACGCCGAGATCAGCCCCTCCTCAGTGACGTAGCGCGGTCCGCCGCCGAGCGCGATGGTGGTCTCGGACCAGCGCTTGAGGTCGCGCCACCGGTCCGGCTCGAAGCCGAGGAGCTTGCCGATCATCATCGCCGGGAGCGGCGCGGCGAGCGTCTCGACGATCTCGCACTCGCCGCCCTGGGCCACCATGTCGTCGAGCAGCGCGTTGACCACCGCCCGCACGTCGTCCTCCCACTGGGCTGCGGCCCGCGGGGTGAACCGGCGCGACACCAGGTTGCGGCGCTTCGTGTGGACGGGGTCGTCGAGGCCGATCAGCGCGGCGTCGGCCGGGAGGTTGGGCCGGTAGCCCCCCTTCTCCTGGTCCGACGAGATGAAGCGCTGCTTGTCCTTCTCGATGCGGACCACGTCGTCGTAGCGCGTGATCCCCCACAGCTCGTTGATGCCGTCCCAGTACGCCGGGGCGTGGGTCCGCATCCACGCGTAGGTCGGGTACGGGTCGTTCACGTAGAAATCCCCGTCGAGCAGGTCGATGACTCGGTCGGCCATGCCGATCAGTACAGCCGATCGGCGCCCCCCGGGCGAACCGGATCATCGCCCCCGGGCGAACCGGATCGGCGCCCTCGGGCGAACCGGATCGGCCTCAGCCGGCGAAGGGGCCCTTCCCCATCTGGTCCCGCACCGTCACCACCGGCGGGTTGGTGAGGGACCGGCGCTGCCAGTTGGCCCCGTCGACCACCAGGGTGTGCCCCGAGACGAACCGGGCGTAGGGCGAGGCCAGGAACGTCGCCGCCCAGCCCAGCTCACGCAGACGACCGACCCGCAGCGCGGGCTGCACGACGTCCTTGTCGCTGGTGCGCTCGAGGTTGCCCTGGATGTCGGCGGTCATGTCCTCGTGGGGGAACAGCCCCGGGACCAGCCCGTTGACCTGGATCCCGTACGGACCCCACTCCACCGCCAGGGTCTCGACCATGTTCTTCACCCCGGCCTTGGCCGCGGCCGAGTGCGCGAAGCCGGGCCCGCCGGTCCAGGCGTACGACGCGCCCACGTTGACGATCGAGCCGGGCGTGCTCACGAGCAGATGCCGACGGGCGAACTCGCGTGCGCAGAAGAACGTGCCGTTGAGCGTGATGTCGACGACGGTCCGCCACGCGTTGGGGGACATGTCCTCGGCCGGCACCGGGAAGTTCGCCGCGGCGTTGTTCACGAGGACGTGCGGGAGCCCGAACGCCGCCTCGGCCGCGTCGAAGGCGGTCGCGATCTGCTCCGGGTCGCGGATGTCGCACGGCACGGTGGTCACCGGGGCACCGAGCGCCTCGATCGCGGTCCGGCCCGCGTCGAGGTGCTCGGGCTTGCGGCTCGCGATCACGATCGCCGCCCCGAGGCGGGCGAACTCCTCGGCGATG
>CAIUKV010000257.1 GCA_903899845.1 uncultured Actinomycetes bacterium | reverse complement strand
TGCTGCTCGTCGGGTTGTGGGGCGTCGCCATGCGGGCGCGCATGCGCGACCCCCAGGGGATCCCCGGGCTCAGCTGGCGGGTGCGGACGGTGGTCGCCGGCGTCGTCGTCGTGGTCGTGGCCGCGTCAGGGGTGGCGGCGATCTCGGCCCTGGCGGCTCGGGGTCGGCTCCTTGCGGCGCGCTCGGCCGCCGAGTCGGCCCTCGTCGCGGCGCGCAACGGCGACTCGGCCCGGGCCGTCGAGCTGTTCGACCAGGCCGAGGCCGGGTTCCGGGCCGCCGACGCACGCCTGGGCAGCCCGATCAACGTCCCGAGCCTCGCCGTGCCGGTGGTGGGAGCGAACATGCACGCGGCTCGGAGGCTCACCCGGGTCGGAACGGACCTGTCGCGCGCCGGGCGGCGCCTGACGGAGCAGATCAACGCCGACGACCTCCGGCTGGTGGACGGCCGGGTGCCGCTCGAGACGGTCGCCCGGATCGCCCCCGAGCTCGACACGGCGGCCGCGACCATGGCCGCGAGCTCGGCCGCGATCGACGAGCTGGACCGCACGTTCCTGGTGGGGCCGCTCGAACGCGGCGTACGCGAGCTCCGCTCGGAGCTCGACGGTGCCGCCCGCGACGCGGAGCGGGCGGCGACCGTGGCCCGGGTCGCGCCCGTGCTCCTCGGGTCCGACGGTCCGCGCCGGTACCTGCTCGTCGTGCAGAACCCCGCGGAGCAGCGGGCCACCGGGGGCCTGGTCGGGAACTGGGGCATCCTCGACGTCGCCGACGGTGACATCACCCTCGAGTCGCTGGAGCGCACCTCCTCGATCAACAACCGGTTCGGGACGCAGAAGGTCCTCGACGCGCCCGAGGAGTACGTGAACCGGTACGCGCGCTTCGACCCGGCCCGCAAGTTCCAGAACGCGAACATGACCCCGGACTTCCCGACGGCCGCTGCGGTGATGGCCGACTCGTTCGCGCAGTCGGGTTTCCCTCCCGTCGACGGGGTGATCGCCGTCGATCCGCTCGGGCTCGCCGCCCTGCTCCAGCTCACCGGCCCGATACGGGTCCCGGGTGCGTCGGTCCCCATCAGTGCGACCAATGTCGTGGATGTCACCCTGCGGGACGCGTACGCCAACTACTCGGACAACGACGACCGGATCGACTTCCTGGGGGTGGTGGCTCGGGCCGCCATCAACAAGGCGACGACCGGTGAGCTCGGATCGATGGACCGACTGAGCAAGGTGCTGGGAACCGCAGCCCACCGGGGGCACCTCTCCGTCTGGTTCCGGGACCCGGCGCTGCAGGCCGCCGTCGCACCGGTCGAGGTCAGTGGAGCCGTTCCGGCTCCGACCGGCGACTCGCTGCTCGTCACGAACTCGAACGCCTCGGCGAACAAGCTCGACTACTACACGACCAAGGCGATCGACTACGACGTCGAGGTCATCCCCGCCCCGGACCTCCGGCGGGCCGTCGTCGTGGGAACCGCGCGCGTCACCTACGAGAACTCGGCGCCGGTCTCCGGTCTGAGCCAGTACGTGGCCGGCCCCTGGGAGGGCAATCCGACGGCGTTCGTCTACGGTCAGAACAAGCAGTTCGTGACCGTCTACTCGCCGCTCGCCTACACCGGTGCCCGGATCGGCGACACCCCGACCGGCCTGGAGGTCGCGCCCGAGCTCGGGCGGACCGCGTTCTCCACCTTCCTCGACGTCTTCGCCCAGGAGTCGGCGTCGCTCGAGGTCGATCTCGGGGGCCCGGTGACGCTCCGCCGGGGCGGGTGGTACGACCTCGAGCTGCTGCGCCAGCCTGCCCTGCGCCCCGACCGGGTGCGGGTCCGCATCGCCGTGCCCCCCGGCTACCGGATCGTGGCCACCCGGGGCCTGACCGCGGTCGGCCGGGTGGCCCGGGGGGACTTCAACCTGGTGGAGGCCCGCTCCGCCGGGGTCAAGATCGCCCCGAGCCCGAGCGCCGGGCTGTGGGCCCGGCTCCGGGCCGGTGCCTGAGGGGCGGCGGCGACCCCGGCCGAGCATGCATTGGGGCCGTCTGCTATCGTCTCGCGCATTCGGACAGGCAATCGCCGTCTCCCCGGGTTCCAGATGCGTCATCGGAGGTCCAGTGCGCAAGTTCATCACTCTGATTTGGAGCGCAGTGGTCGCGGCGACTGCGTTGGCCGTTCTCGCGCTCCCGGCCGGCGCCCAGGGCGCCTACCCCCCGGTCTCCACCACGCCGACGTCGGCCCCCGCCCGTCCGCCCATCGCCTTCACCGGATCGGAGTCCACGCCGCTCCTGCTCGTGGGCCTCGTCGCGGTGACCCTGGGTGCGGTGCTCGTGGTGGCCGCGCGTCGGCTGAGCGCCACCCGCGCCGCTCGGCTCGGCTGACCGAACCGATCTGACCGACGGTCCGGTGCAGCATCGCTGCACCGGGACACCGACGATGCGACATCCCGCGGGCGCCTCGGTCGGGGCGTCATGACCGCACGGTGAGCCCCTCGGCGAAGCGGCGAGTGCTTTGGCTGAGCAAGGGTCTTGGTCTCGGTGGCGCCGAGCGACTGCTTGTGGAGCACGCGCGCGTCGGTGATCGGGACCGCTTCGAGTACGAGGCGGCGTACCTCGTCCCCGGCCTCGACCATCTCGCCCCCGCCCTCGAGGCCCAGGCCGTCCGGGTGCACTGCCTCGGCGCGGCCCATGACGCCGATCCCCGCTGGGTCGCGCGGCTCGTCCACCTCCTGCGCGCCGGGCGATTCGACGTGATCCACGTCCACTCGCCGCTCTCGGCGTCGGTGGCGCGCCTCGTGACGCGGGTGGCGGCACCGGCGGTGCGCATCGTGTACACGGAGCACAACCGCTGGCCCTCGTACCACCCCCTCACCCGCGCCGCGAACCGTTGCACCTACGGCGCGAACCACGCGGCGATCGCGGTGAGCGCCGACGTGCGGACCTCGATGAGCCGGCGGGCGCAGGCCCGTACCGAGGTGATCCACCACGGCGTCGATCTGGCCGCGATCCGGGCATGGCGCACCGAGCGTGCGACGGTGCGCGCCGAATTGGGCGCGGGCCCCGCCGAGACGCTGGCCCTGACCGTCGCGAACTACCGGCCCAACAAGCGCTACCCGGATCTTCTTGCTGCCGCCCGGGTCGTGCTCGACGACGGCCCACCGATCCGGTTCGCCGCCGCCGGCCACGGTCCGCTCGCGGTGGAGGTCCGGGCCGAGCACGCGCGGCTCGGTCTGGGTGACCGGTTCGCCCTCCTCGGCCACCGCGACGACGCGATCCGGCTGCTCGCCGGTGCCGACCTGTTCGTCCTGGCCTCGGGCCACGAGGGGCTCCCGGTTGCGGTCATGGAGGCGCTCGCGCTCGGGGTCCCCGTCGTCGCGACCCGGGTCGGGGGGCTGCCTGAGGTGGTGACCGACGGCGTCGACGGCCTGCTCGTCCCGCCGGGCGATCCCGCCGCCCTCGCGGCGGCGATCCGCCGGGCGAGCCGACCCGACGAGCGGGCCCGGCTCGCCACCGGGGCGGCGGCGGCCGGTGATCGCTTCGCGGCCGTCCCGGCGGTGCGCCGGATCGAGGCGGTCTACGACCGGGTGCGCGCCCGGGAGCACCGGTGAGGCGCTCGGCGCGGCGGTCGGCGAGGCGCTCGGCGCGGCGCTCCCCGGGTCGTGTGCCGGTGGTCGCCCACCTGACCACCGTCGACATGAGCCTCCGGTACCTGCTGCTGCCCCAGCTCCGGGCCGTGGTCGAGCGGGGCGGCGAGGCGGTCGGCATCAGCGCACCCGGCCCGTGGGTCGCCGACCTCGAGGCGGCGGGGGTCCGCTTCCGGCCGCTGCCGTCGTCGACCCGGTCCTTCGCCCCGCTCGCCGACCTGCGGGCGGCGGTCGAGCTCTGGAGGGTGTTGCGGGCCGAGCGTCCGCTCGTGCTGCACACGCACAACCCGAAGCCCGGCCTCTACGGCCGCGTGGTCGGCCGGCTCGCCCGGGTGCCCATCGTGGTCAACACCGTGCACGGGCTGTACGCCACGGTTGAGGACCCCCCGTGGAAGCGGGGCGTCGTGTACGTCCTCGAGGCGATCGCGGCGCGCTGCTCCGACGCGGAGCTGGTCCAGAACCCCGAGGACCTCGCGCTCCTGCACCGGTATCGGATCTCGCCGCGTGCGGTGCTGCTCGGCAACGGCGTGGACCTCGAGCGCTTCGACCCGGACCGCGTCGCGCCCGGGGTCCGGGCCGCGCTCCGGGCCGAGTGGGGGGTGCGCGAGGACCAGATCGTGGTGGTCTCGGTCGGCCGGCTGGTCCGGGAGAAGGGGTTCCCCGAGCTCGTCGACGCGTTCGGGCGGCTCGACCCCGACCGGTTCGTGCTGGTGTGGGTGGGTGGGGGCGATCCGGCGAAGGCCGATGCGATCGGGGCGGCCGAGCTCGACGCGGCGGCGGCCGGCGGGGTGCGGATGCTGGGGCACCGGGACGACGTCCCCGAGATCCTGGCCGCAGGCGACGCTTTCGTCCTCGCGTCGCACCGGGAGGGGTACCCGCGCGCCGCGATGGAGGCGGCGGCCATGGGCCTGCCGGTCGTGGCCACCGACATCCGGGGCTGCCGGGAGGTCGTGGAGCCCGGGGTCAACGGGGCCCTCGTGGCGGTCGGCGACGCCGCCGGGCTGGCCCGGGCCCTGGCCGGCCTCGACGACCCCGAGCGGCGGCGGGCGTGGGGCGCGGCGTCCCGGGCCCGGGCCCGGGCCCGCTTCGACGAGCGGGCGGTGGTGGGCCGGGTGCTCGCCGCCTACGCCGAGGTGGCCGACCGCACCGGCGTGCCCTGGCCCTGGGCGGACGGCGGCCCGCCCGGATGAGCCGACCTCGGAGGTTTGGGGCCGCCCCGGACCGCCCGGGTAGCCTGAAGGTCCACAGGGAGCGGGCAGTCCCGGATCGGCGTACGTCGGCGCGGCCGGCGACCGCCGGGGATCCCGCCCCCGGGTTCACGGACAGGAACGACGGACGGAACGACGGGGCGGGTTCGGGCGGCGATGACACCACACAGGGCCGAGGCGCGCGACGACGGTGAGGCCCGGACGACCCTGGGCGGGCGCATCGCCGAGACGGCCGCCCGGATCCGGGGCGACAGTCCGCTGGTGGTCCTCGACGCGCTCCTCGTGGCGCTCACCTACTTCGCGCTGTTCACCATGCGCTTCGACCTCGCGGTGCCCGACCGTTACTGGGCCCGCTTCGAGGTCTTCCTGCCGACGGTGGTCGTCACCACCGTGCTCGCGACCTGGCTGTGGGGCGGCTACGGACGGACCTGGCAGCACGCCAGCATCGACGAGGCGCGCCGGATCGCACTGGTGGCACCCACCGTCGCGGTCATCATGTTCCCGCTGTTCACCCAGACCTCCCCGAACGTGCCGACCCTCGTCGTCCTCGTCGGGCCCGTCCTGGTCATGGTGTTCCAGGGGCTGGTCCGGTTCCAGAGCCGCCTGTTCGCGTTCCGCCGCAACGAGCAGCCGGGGGGTGATGGCGGTCTCCGGGTGGTCGTCGTGGGTGCCGGGGCCACGGGGGCGGCGGCGGTGCGCGAGATGCAGCGGAGCCCCCACGCCGGCCTCGTGCCGGTGGCGATGGTCGACGACGACCCCCGGCTCCAGCGCCGCACGATGCTCGGGGTCCCCGTCGCCGGCGCCGTCGCCGACCTCCCTCGGATCCTCGAGGACTTCGACGTCCACCAGGTGCTGCTCGCCACCGACGACCCGACCGTGGCCCGTCGGGTGGCCGACGGGGTGACCGGGACCGACGTGCCCGTGCGGGTGCTCCCGCCGTCGTCCGACTGGGTCGAGCGCAACCGTTCGCTGCGCGACGTGCGTGATCTCGCGATCGAGGACCTGCTCGGCCGCGATCAGGTCCAGCTCGACCCCGAAGTGGTGCGTCGGCTGATCCAGGGTCGCCGGGTGCTGGTCACCGGGGCGGGCGGCTCCATCGGCGCGGTCATCAGTCGTCAGGTCGCCGCCCTGGGGCCCGAGCGCCTCGTCCTGCTCGACCACGACGAGACCCACCTCCACGACGCGTCCGAGGGGCTGCAGGGCCGGTTCTCCACCGTGCTGGCCGACGTGCGCGACCCGATCGTGATCGACCGGGTCTTCGCCCAGGTGCGCCCGCACATCGTGTTCCACGCCGCCGCGCACAAGCACGTCCCGATCCTCGAGACCTACGCCTGCGAGGCGATCCGCACCAACGTGCTCGGGACCCTCAACGTCGTCGAGGCGGCCCGCCGGACCGAGGTCGCGCACGTGGTGGCGATCAGCACCGACAAGGCCGCCGACCCGTCGAGCGTGATGGGGGCGTCGAAGTGGCTCGCCGAGCAGATCGTGTTGAGCCGGGCGCCGGTCGGCGCGCGCTATTGCGCGGTCCGCTTCGGCAACGTGCTGGGCAGCCGGGGCAGTGTCATCCCGACCTTCCAGCGCCAGATCACCGCCGGTGGGCCGGTCACCGTCACCGACCCCCGGATGACCCGGTGGTTCATGAGCACCGACGAGGCCGTGCGTCTGGTGCTGCAGGCCGCGGCCACGCCCGACGGCCACGAGGTGCTCGCGCTCCAGATGGGGGAGCAGGTCAACGTCTACGAGCTCGCCGAGCGCATGATCCGCCTGGTCGGTCGTCGCCCCGGGGTCGACATCGAGATCGTCCTCACCGGCATGCGGCCGGGCGAGAAGCTCTCGGAGGAGCTCGTCGGACCGGGCGAGACCGTGAGCGGCGAGGGCCCGATCCTCGGCATCAACCCGGTCACGATGACCGACGCGGCGCTCGACGCCGCGATCGCCGAGCTCTCCGGCCTCGCCGACGCGCTCGACCACGCCGGGGCCCGGCAGGCGCTGCTGCGGATCGCCACCGGGGCCCGGGACCGCCTCGACGCCCCCCGGCGCGCGGTCTGAGCCCCCGACCCGCGTGACCGATCGTCCCGGTCCGGGCCCCGACCGGGTCCTGGTCCTCTGCAGTGCGAACCAGTGCCGCTCCCCGCTCGCGGGCGCGTTCCTGCAGCGGGCGGTCGACCGCCGGGGCCTCGCCGTCGACGTGCGCACCGCCGGGGTGCACGCGGTTGCAGGGCGGCCGGCCACCCCCGGGACGGTCGCGGCCGCCCGGACCCTCGGCGTCGACCTCCGGGACCACGAGAGCCGCGTCCTCGACCCGGCTCTGCTCGCCGGTGCCGATCTCGTCCTCGGCATGGAGCGCCTCCACGTGCGCGAGGCCGTCGTACTCGACGCCGGGGTCTGGCGCCGGTCGTTCACGCTCCCCGACCTCGTGCGCCGGGCCGAGGCGGGTGGGGCCCGCGGAGCCGACGAGTCGCTGCGGGCCTGGCTCGAGTTCCTGAGCGCAGGCCGCGACCGGATGGCGTTGATGGGGGCGTCGCCCGACGACGACGTGCGCGACCCGACGAGCGACCGCACGGTCGACCACCCCGGGACCGCGGCGTACCTCGACGACCTGGCGGAGCGGCTCGTGGGCCTGGCCTGGCCCGGGGCGCATCCGGCCGGGTACGCCTAGGTCCCCTCAGCCGGCGCCGGGCAGCGCCCCGAGCAGGGCGTCGATCACCCGGTCGACGTCGGCGTCGGCCATGGCCGAACCGCTGGGGAGGCAGCACCCGGTCCGGAACCCGGCCTCGGCCACCGGGCCCCCGAGCATCGGGGCGTCGGCGAACACGGGCTGCAGGTGCAGCGGCTTCCAGGCCGGTCGGGCCTCGATGTCGTGGCGCTCGAGGTCGGCGCAGACGTCGGCGGGCGTGACCCCGAGCCCGGGGTCGAGGGTGATGACGGTCAGCCAGTGGTTGGGGGTGCCGGCGGCGCTGACCGGCATGAACCCCACGCCGGGCTGATCGGCGAGGGCCGCGCGGTACCGCTCGTGGACGGCCCGACGCCGGGCGAGCTTCTCGGGGAGCCCCCGCAGCTGCCCGCGGCCGAGGGCGGCGAGGAGGTTCGACATCCGGTAGCCGTAGCCGATCTCCGAGTGCTCGTAGTGCAACGCCGGCTCCCGGGCCTGCGCGGCCAGGTACCGGGCCCGCCGGACGTGCTCGGGGTCCCGGGCGACGAGCATGCCTCCCCCGCTGGTGGTGATGATCTTGTTGCCGTTGAACG
>CAIUKV010000256.1 GCA_903899845.1 uncultured Actinomycetes bacterium | reverse complement strand
GTCCACCGCAGCGGCACCCTCGAGCCCGGCGACGTCGCCGCGGTCGACGGCATTCCGGTGCTCACGGCGGCCCGGGCGCTGGTCGACACGTCGGCCCGCTTCGACGACGCCGCACTCGGCGCGCTCGTCGACGACGGCCTGCGCCGCCGGGTGCTCACCCTGGGCGTGCTCCACGCGATGCTGCACCGCCTGCCGACCATCGCACCGGGCCGCAGCCCCGCCCGCCTCGAACGGGTCCTGCGCCCGCGGACCGGCGACTTCGAGCCCGGCGACAGCCAGCTCGAGCGTCGTGTGTACGCCGCGATCGTCGCCGCCGGTCTTCCGACCCCACGGCGCCAGCACCGGGTGATCGTGGGGGAACGCACCTACTTCCTCGACCTCGCCTACCCCGATCGGCGTCTCGCGATCGAGGTCGACGGTTTCGACTTCCACCGGGGCCGGGCCGTGTTCGACCGGGATCGGCTCCGCCAGAACGACCTCGTCGGTGCCGGCTGGACCGTGGTGCGCTTCACCTCGACCTCGACCGACGCCGAGATCGTCGCCACCCTCCGCCCCCTCGTGTTTGGACGCTGACCGGCGCCCTGGCGCCGTCAGCGGTCCAAACACTCAGGCGAGGGCGGAGCGGACGACCTTGCCGACCGCCTCGGTCTCCACCAGGAAGCCGTCGTGCCCGGTGGGGGAGTCGATGACCACGACGTCGCCGGCGGTGGGGATCAGCTCCGCGAGCTCGTACTGGAGCCGCAGCGGATAGAGCCGGTCGGTCGCGATCCCCGCGACCGACACCTCTGCGGTCACCCGGCCGAGCGCGGTGGCGATGCCTCCCCGACCGCGGCCCACGTCATGGTGGTTCATCGCGTCGCTCAGGGTGATGTACGAGTTGGCGTCGAAGCGCTCGGCCAGCTTGTGGCCGTGGTACTCGAGGTACGACTCGACCGCGTAGCGCCCGCCTTCCAGCGGGCGCTCGTTGCCCTGATGGTCGCGGCCGAAGCGGTCGTCGAGCTCCAGCTCGGTGCGATAGCTGATCTGCCCGAGCCCCCGGGCCACCGAGAGCCCCCGGTGCGGCCCACCCCCGGGCGGTGCGTCGTAGTAGTCGCCGCCGCGCCACTCGGGGTCGCCGGTGATGGCCCGGATCTGCACGCTGCACAGGGCGATCTGCTCGGCGGTCGCCCGGGCCCCCACGGCGACGATCACCGCACGGGCCACCCGCTCGGGGAAGCCGACCGCCCACTCGAGCGCACGCATCCCGCCCATGGAGCCGCCGATCACCGCGTGCCAGCGTCCGATCCCGAGGTGGTCGGCCAGCGCGGCCTCGACCACCACCTGGTCGCGGATGGTGACGGTCGGGAACCGCGAGCCGTAGGGGCGCCCGTCGCCCGCCGGCGACGACGGGCCGGTGGTGCCCTGGCAGCCACCGAGGACGTTGGGGCAGATGACGAAGAAGCGGTCGGTGTCGATCGGGGCGCCCGGACCGATCATCGGGTCCCACCAGCCGGGGTGCCGGTGCCCCGGCCCGGCCGGTCCGGCCGCGTGGGAGTCACCGGTGAGCGCGTGCAGGACGAGGACGGCGTTGGCGCCGTCGGGCGCGAGGGTTCCCCAGGTCTCGTACGCCACGGTCACGTGCTCGAGTCGGCCCCCGGCCTCGAGGACGTGGGGCCGCGCGTCGAAGACGGTGACGAACCGGCGGTGCCCCGGGGGGTCGCCCGGACGCCAGGCGCCGGTGACCGGGGGGACCGGCGGTCCGGAGGCCGTCACCCGCCCTTGGCGGCGCGGAAGCCCGCGTCGAGGTCGGCGAGGATGTCGTCGATGGTCTCGATGCCCACGCTCAGGCGCACGAGATCGGGGCTCACCCCGGTCGACATCTGCTCGGCGGCGGTGAGCTGCGAGTGCGTGGTCGACGCCGGGTGGATGGCGAGGCTGCGCACGTCACCGATGTTGGCGACGTGGCTGAACATCTCCAGGCCGTCGATGAACCGCTTCCCGGCCTCCAGCCCACCGGTGATGCCGAACGCCACGATGGCGCCCTGCCCGCGGGGCAGGTACTTCTTCGCCCGGTCGTTCCACTTGCTGCTGGCCAGCCCCGGGTACGCAACCCACTCGACGTCATCGCGTGCCTCGAGCCACTGCGCCACGGCCAGCGCGTTCTGGCAGTGTCGCTCCATGCGCAGGCTGAGCGTCTCGACCCCCTGCACGAAGAGGAAGGCGTTGAAGGGCGACACAGTCGCACCGACGTCGCGCATCAGCTGCAGCCGGGCCTTGAGGATGTACTGCGCCGGCCGGAGCGGCTCGGGGAGCTGCGAGTAGACGAGGCCGTGGTACGACGGGTCGGGCTCGGTGAACACCGGGTGCCGCCCGCTCGCGACGTAGTCGAACTTGCCGCCGTCGACGATGACCCCGCCGACCGAGGTGCCGTGCCCGCCGATGAACTTGGTGGCCGAGTGCACGACGATGTCGGCGCCCCAGTGCAACGGGTTGCACAGGTACGGGCTCGGCGCCGTGTTGTCGACGATCAGGGGCACGTTGTGGGCGTGGGCGACTCCGGACACGCCCTCGAAGTCGAGGACGTCGTTCTTCGGGTTGCCCACGCTCTCGGCGTAGAACGCGCGGGTGTTGGGCTTGACCGCGGCGGCCCAGGCGTCGAGGTCGTCGGGGTCGTCGATGAAGTCGACCTGCCAGCCCATCTTGGGCAGCGTGTAGTGCAGGAGGTTGTAGGTGCCGCCGTAGAGCGACGCCGAGGCGACGATGTGGTCGCCGGCCTCGCCGAGGTTCATGATCGCGAAGGTCTCGGCGGCCTGCCCGCTGGCGGTGGCGAGCGCGCCCACGCCGCCCTCGAGCGCAGCGATGCGGTCCTCGAACGCCGCCTGGGTCGGGTTCATGAGCCGGGTGTAGATGTTGCCCAGCTCGGCCAGGCCGAACAGGTCGGCGGCGTGCTGGGTGTCCCGGAACACGTAGCTCGTGGTCTGGTAGATCGGCAGGGCCCGCGACCCGGTGGTGGGGTCGGCGGACGCGCCGGCGTGGATCTGCTTGGTCTCGAAGCCCCAGCTCTCGGACATGCGGTCTCCTGACGGGTCGGCCGGGCCCGCAGGGGCGCGGCGGCGGGGTGGGACGGACGAACCGGTGGGGGGACGGGTCCCGGGTGGTCGGACCCGTCGGGGGACCCATCACGCTACGGGTCCAAAAGCCGACCCTGCAAGTCGGAATTCGCCACCCTGCCGCCTGGGTGCCGGCCCGGTTCTGACGGTCCGGTTGACACCGAGGTTGCCCCGGTCGTAGGAAACGGCGACCCCGGGGCCCACCGGGAGGACTGGATCCGGGCATCCCGGCATCCGGGCCCGCGGAACCCGTCGAGGGGGGATGGATGAGCGACGAGACCATGGAGCCGGTGGAGCCGGTGGAGCCGACCGCAGCGACGCCGGTGGTGCCCCCACCCGCGCCCGTCCCGACGGCCGCCGCGGGAACCGGTGCCTGGGGGCCACCGGGGAAGTCCCGGAGCTGGGTCGCGGTGGCCCTGCTGACG
>CAIUKV010000255.1 GCA_903899845.1 uncultured Actinomycetes bacterium | reverse complement strand
TCGACCACGTCGTCGACGAACACGAAGTCGCGGGTCTGGCTGCCGTCGCCGAAGACGGTGGCCCGCTCCTTGGCCAGGAGCTTCCCGGCGAAGATCGCGACCACCCCGGCCTCACCGTGCGGGTCCTGGCGCGGCCCGTAGACGTTGGCGAGCGCGAGCACGGTGGCATCGAGGCCCTGCGCCTCGCGGTAGTAGTGGAGGTAGTCCCCCACCGCCTTCTTCGACACGCCGTAGGGCGACAGCGGGTGCTGCGCGTGCCCCTCCCCCACCGGGATCGTCTCGGGCTCGCCGTAGAGGGTCCCACCCGATCCGGCGAACACCACCTTGCGGGTCCCGGCCGCGACCGCACCCTGACAGACGTTCAGCGAGCCGAGGATGTTGACCTCGGCGTCGAACAGCGGCTTGGCGACCGACACCCGCACGTCCATCTGGGCCCCGAGGTGCATGATCACCTCGGGGCGCCGGTGACCGATGAGCTCGACCAGGCCCGGCGAGCGCAGGTCGAGCCGGTGGAACGTGCACCGGCTGGGACGCCGCGACCGCGCGTCGGCCAGGTTGGCCAGCGTGCCGCTCGAGAGGTCGTCGACCACGTCGACGTCGTGACCGTCGGCGAGCAGCCGATCGACCAGGGTCGAGCCGATGAACCCGGCCCCACCCGTCACCATCACCTTCATGACCCCTCCTGCACGCACAGCTCGGACCGCACCACGGCGGCGTCGGGCACGACCACGTCCGGGCCGAGCACGGAATCGGTGACCTCGGCGGCCCGGCCGACCGCGGCGCCGGCGTGGAGCACCGAGCCGGTGACCCGGGCGCCGTACCCGACCGTCGCCCCGGCCCCGATCGTGCTGCCCGCGACCCAGGCGCCGGGGCCCACGGCCGCGTCCCGGCCCACGAGCACGGGCGGGACCAGCCGGGTCGACGGATCGACCACCGCCCCCGGCTCGAGCCAGATCCCCGGGTCCACCTCCTGCGCCCCGGCCACCGGCACCGGTCCGAGCGCTCCCCCGAGCACGTCGAGGTGGGCGGCGAGGTACTTCTCGGGGGTCCCGATGTCGATCCAGTAGCCGTCGCCCGCCCACGCGTAGAGCCGGCCCCGCTGGTCCAGCATCCGGGGGAAGGTCTCCCGCTCGATCGACACGTTGATCCCGGCCGGGATCCGCTCGAGCACGGACGGCTCGAGCACGTAGGTGCCGGCGTTGATCCAGTCGGTCGGCGCCTGCCCGGGCGGTGGCTTCTCGACGAAGGCCTTCACCTCGCCGTCGTCGAAGGTGGGGACCACGCCGAACGCCGACGGGTCGCCGACCTGCACCAGATGGATCGTCGCCGCAGCACCCCGGGCGTCGTGGAAGGCCACGAGCGCCCCGAGGTCGAGCGCGGTGAGCACGTCGCCGTTGCAGACGACGAAGCGCTCGTCGATGCCGGCGACGTCGGCCGCGAAGCGGATCGCGCCGGCGGTGCCCCGGGGCTCGGGCTCCACCGCGTAGCGGATCCGGACCCCGGCGTAGGTGGCGTCGGGGAAGTGCGCGACGAACGCGTCGGGGAGGTACCCGAGCGACAGCACGACCTCGGTGACGCCGTGGGCCGCCAGCCACCCGAGCTGGCGCTCGAGGAACGGCTGGTTCGCGATGGGGAGCAGGGGCTTGGGGGTCGCGAGGGTCAGGGGCCGGAGGCGGGTGCCTTCGCCCCCGACGAGGACGACCGCCTTCACGGCTGGGTCGTGGGGACGGTCGCAGGGACCGTGGGGGTGGAGGTCTGGGGCAATCCCGGGTTGTTCGCGGCCGACGGCCGGCAGCTCTTCCGGTCGATGGGGGCCGCCGCCGCGCCGTCGTTGTCGGGTGCCGACTGGGCGTTCGGGGGCGGTCCCACGTCCTGGCCCTGGGCCACGAAGGCGATGGTGAGGACCTCCTGGTCGGCCAGGCGGTGGTCGCCGGGGGCGGAGGATTCGGGCTTGCAGTTGACCTCGAACACGACCCGTCCCGGTTGCCCCTTGCCCGGGTTGCCGTTCTCGTCGGGACAGCGGTCGCCGTCCTTCCAGCGGGTCTTGGTCGGATCGGC
>CAIUKV010000254.1 GCA_903899845.1 uncultured Actinomycetes bacterium | reverse complement strand
ACGCGGCGTCGGCGCCGGCGCCCCGGGCCAGCGCGCCCGCCCCCGCCAACGCCGCGGCGTCGGCCGCGGTACGCGCCCGGGCGTCGGCGAGCATCACCGCACCGAGCCGGGCGGCCGCGACCGTGGCGACCGTCCCGACCACGAACACCGCGAGGAGCACGACCGTCGCGCCGCCCCGGCTGCCGCACGACCCGAGCCGGTGGCGGCGGCTCACCGCTCCGCCCGCATGACGGCCCGGGCGTGCAGCTCGGGATCGGGGAACAGCACCCCCACCAGCGGCACGTCGGTCACCGCCCGGTAGCGCACCTCCACCTCGACCGGGCCGTCGGCCGGGGGACGCGCGCCGACCCGGACATCCGCCGCGGGCACGATCCGCCGGGCGGCGGCCGCCGCCCGGGCCGGGTCGGGATCGACGCTCGCCTCCCGGACCGCCTCGCGGGCGGCCTGGACCACGGCGAGGTGGTCGCGGACCAGCAGCGCGACCTGCACGAGCGCCAGCATCGCCAGCACGAGGAGCGGCAGCACGAGCGCGAACTCGACCGTCGCCTGGCCGGGCTCCCCGCGCCGGGGAGCCCGGCCGAGCGACCGGGTCACGGGAGGATCTTCCCCACCACCTCGTCGAAGAGCTTGCCCACGGCGTGACTCTTCGTGGCCCAGGCGATGAGCAGCGTCCCGATCGCCGCGGCCCCCAGGATCACGAGGGCGTACTCGGCGGTGGTCTGCCCGGACGCGTCGGCGACGCGGGTCGCGACCGCCCGCAGGGCCCGGCGGATCGTCGTCATGGTCTCGAACACGGTGAACTCCTCGGTTCGGGCCCCCCGTGGTCGACGGCACGCCGTTCGCGCGACCGTCGCCGTCCCGGGAGGCGTCAGGACTGGCGCAGACCGGCGACGAGGGCGGGAACCACCGTCAGCAGGCCGAACGCCGGGAGCGCGAGGAAGACGAGGGGGAAGAGGAGACGCACGGGGACCCGGCGGGCGTGGGCGTCGGCCCGACGCCGCAGGTCGACCCGGAGGTCGTCGGCGACCCGACCGAGGAGG
Source organism: uncultured Actinomycetes bacterium (assembly GCA_903899845.1). Taxonomy (GTDB): domain Bacteria; phylum Actinomycetota; class Acidimicrobiia; order IMCC26256; family PALSA-555; genus CAIUKV01. The sequence goes on along the minus strand of CAIUKV010000254.1, from coordinate 7,609 downwards.
TCACCGACCGGCGCGCCGCTGCGCTCGGCCACCGCCAGCGCATCGGCCAGGCCCCGGAGCGCGGGGGCCTCGGTGCCGAGCTCGTCGAGCGCGTCGGCCAACGACGCGCCGAGGGCGCAGCGGCGCTCCACGCGCCCCAGCGCCGCCGCGACGTCGGGCGGACCCCAGCGCGCGCCGACACCGAGCGCGAGGCGGGGCGTGCAGCCCGCCCGGCCCGCCATCGTCACCAGGTCGAGCGCCAGCGGCGCGCCGCGCCGGCCTTCCCGGTCCGGGCGCCGGAGCCGGGTCCCGATGTCGGCGACGACCCGGAGCCCGGGCTGGTCGCGCCATCGGGGCCGCGGTCCGGAGCGGGGCCGGACCGACCGGGTCCGGGGCCGGCCCAGCCCGGCGGTCCGACCCCGCGCCCGGGCTCCGACGGCACGGTGGGCCACGGGCCACGCGACCAGTGCCCCCCATCCCAGTGCGAGGACCAGCGCGGTCACGGCTCGCTCCGCACGATGCGGCGCATCCAGACCACGGCCACCGCGTCGAGCGCGAGGCCGGCGACCAGGCAGACGCGACCCACCCCGGTGGTGAGCAGCAGTCCGACCGAGCCGGGGTCGACCAGGGCCGCGAAGGCCAGGTACCCGAGCGGGGCCGCCCCGACCACGATCGCCGAGAGCCGGGCCTGGGCCGACTGCGCCAGCGCCTCGGCCTGAGCCCCCAGCTGGTCGCGCAGGGACCGGGCCAACCCGTCGAGGGCCTCGGCCGCGGCGCCCCCGGTGACGGCCGCCACCGCCAGTGCGCCCGCGACCGCCCGCAGGGGCGGGAGGGGCCGACGCCGGGCCCACCACTCCAGCGCATCGGTGAGGGGCTCGCCGTGGTCGACCCGGGCGAGGAGGCTGCGCAGGTCGGTGGCCACCGGGTCGGTGGGCCCGGGGTCGGAGGCGCCGGCCGCGTCGCCGAGCGCGGTCACCACGGTGTGCCCGCTGCGCATCCGGGCGGCCAGCAGCTCGACCAGGCCGGGCAGGTCGGCGAGGTAGCGGCGCCGCACCCGGGCTCGGGCGGTCACCAGCAGCACCGGTCCGGCCGCAACCGCGGCGACGAAGACGACCGGAGCCAGGGCCGGCGCCAGGACCACGACGGGGAACGTCACCCCCAGCACCGCGATGCCCGCGCCGCTCACGGCGTCCTCGGGCCCGATCGGCCACTGCGCCTCGGCGAGGGCCCGGGCCAGCGGGTCGCGCAGTCGGGCCGGGAGCCGCCGAGGCTCTCGCGCGCGTGCCCGTCGGGCCCGCTCGCGCGCCGGGGCCCGCCAGGCCGCACGCCCGAGCCCGAGTGCAGCCACGAGCCCCGCCCCGGCGAGGACGGTGGTCACCGGAACCACCGCGCGTCGGGCGCCCCGACGTCGGGCCGTCGGGTGGCGCGCGTGGGGGGCCCGAACGCCACCAGGTCGCGGTCGACGCGGATGAACAACGGCGCCACGTGGACGACGCCACCGGCACGTCGGATCTCGCCGATCGCCTCGACCCGGCGCCGACCGTCGCGACGGGCCACGTGGACCACGAGGTCGAACGCCTCGGCGACCAGCCCGCGCACGGCCGGGCCCCGGAGACCGGTGTCGGCCGACAGGACCAGACCGGTGAGCCGGTCGAGGACGGCGTCGATCCCGTTCGCGTGCACCGTGGTCAGCGAGCCGTCGTGGCCGGTGTTGCATGCCTGGAGCAGATCGAAGGCCTCGCCGCCACGGACCTCCCCGACCACCAGCCGATCGGGTCGCATCCGGAGCGCGGCCCGCACGAGGTCGCGGACCGTGACCCCACCCGCGCCCTCGGCGTTGGGGAGCCGGGCCTCGAGCCGGATCACGTGGGGCAGCGGGAGGTGGAGCTCGGCGGTCTCCTCGATCGTCACGATCCGCTCCGTGGGCGGGACCGCGCCGGCCAGGGTGTTGCAGAGCGTGGTCTTCCCCGCCGAGGTGCTCCCCGAGACGACGACGTTCGCGCCGTGCGCCACCGCCCACCGGAGGTAGGCCGCCGGCGCTGCGCCGACCCCGAACCCGGCGAGGTCCACCCCACCGGCGGTGAAGCGCCGGATCGTCAGGCAGGGCCCGTCGACGGCGAGCGGCGGGATCACCGCGTGGAGCCGCGATCCGTCGGGGAGGCGCGCGTCGACCACCGGTGCGGCCCGGTCGAGGCGGAGGCCGAGCGGGCCGATGATGCGCTCGACCAGTCGGACCGTCGTCGCCGGGTCGAGGGTGACCGGCACGGGCTCGACCCGGCCCGCGCGCTCGACGTACACCGACCGACCCGCGTTCACCATCACCTCGGTCACGGTCGGATCGGCGAGCAGCGGCTGCAGGGGCCCGAGGCCCACGACCTCGTGCACGAGCTCCTCGACCACCGCGCTGTGTCGGGGCTCGGTGAGCAGGGGCGCCTCCCGGCGCACCAGCTCGGCGATCGTCTCGCGCAGCGACGGTCCTGACGCCGCGGCACCCCCCGCGACATCGGCGAGCAGCCGGCCGTGCACGCGCTGCTTCAGCGCGGCATCGACCGGCCCCACCGGCGCGCTCACGCGCCGTCGTGCGCCGGCACGGTGACGCCGAGGCGCTCGAGCAGACGACTCGCGGCCCGGGCCAGCCCGTCGGGCGGCCGGACGGCGAGGACGCCGGCGTCGACGGCCCGGGCGATCGCCGGGCGCACCGGGACCTCGGTGAGCACCGGACGGTCGAGCACGTCACGGGCCTCGGCGGGGCCGAGGGCCCGCCCCGGCTCGTCGACGAAGGCGATCCCCCGGGCCCGCGCGGTCAGGGGCGCGTGCACCGCCCGGCGCAGGGACAGGTAGCAGCCGCGCACGACGACGACCGCGGCGTCGGCGACCTCGACGACCATGCGGGTGGCGGGGTCGTCGGCCCGCCCGGCGTCGACCACGCAGCAGCGGTCGACCGACCGCAGCGCGGCACCGAGCGCCGCACCCGCCTCCGCCGCCGGCAGGGGGGCGAGGGGTCGGCGGGTGCCGGTCGGGACGAGGTGCAGCCCCGGCGCCACCTCGACCGCGAGCCGGTCGAGGGCCTCGGCCGGCGCGTCGGGGCCGGTGGCCAGCCAGTCGGCGATCCCGGTCCCGGGGTCGGTGGCGAGGCCGAGGATGCCGGGCTGGTCACCGGCGAGGTCGGCGAGCCGACACGGACCCCGACGGGCCAGCACGGCGGCGCAGGCGGCGGCGAGGACGGACGTTCCCGATCCCCCCTTCGGGGACCACAGGGCGATGAGCACGGGCACTCCTCCCGGGTGCGTCGGTCACGCCGGTGCGGCGCGACCGAGGAGCCGGGGAAGCGGCGGGGAGGAAGGTGCGGTCGTCGGCGGAGCCGGACCCGCAGGATCCGTCACCATACGGACGAGGGCGGCCCCGGTCAAGGGCCGATCGCGCGTCTCAGGCGTCGCGTACCTTCTTGGCGACGGCCACGCCGAGGGCGACGAGGATGCAAAGGACGATGAGCTTCTTCATCGGGACTCCTGCGATCGGTACGGGTGCGATCGGTACGGGTGCGATCGGTACGGGTGCCTTGGGTGCCGGCGCGACCGTCCGGGCCACGGCCGGGCTCCGTCCGACCGGACCGAGAGCGTAGCCCGGACGTGGCCCACTGGCAGCCGCCCGCCCACTACGAGGAACGGCTCGCGCCCCGGGGCCGGGCCTGGTGGTGGCTGCTCGTCATCAGCCTCGTCACGCTGTTCACGATCGGGGTGATCGCCGTCCCCGTCGCCGTCATCGCGTGGTTCGTCAACGTCGGGCGCTTCGCCCGCACCCGGATCCGCATCGACGCCGAGCGCGTCTGGGTCGGGCGGCGGTCGCTGCCCCTCACCGCGCTCGATCTCGACGCGGTCGGACGGGCGACCAACCCCCGCCCCTGGCGCGTGTTCAGCCCGCGGTACCTCGGGGGCAACCCGGTGTGGACGCGCGACAGCATCGGGATCCGGGGCCGCGACGGGACCCGGCCGTGCTGGGTCGCGGTCGGCACCGACCGGCGCGACGAGCTCCTGGCCGTCCTCACCGCCACCGCGGCCGACGCCCGGGCCCGGCGGAGTGCCGCTGCGACGGCCTACGCAGGCCGGGCGCTGCCCCCGCCGGGCTGGCACCCCGATCCGTTCGACCCGCGGCGCCTGCGCTGGTGGGACGGCACGCGCTGGACCGGCTACGACGCCGACCGCGGCGCACCGGAGGCCCCGCGATGATCCCGTTCTCCGACGAGACGCCGGTCCGGCACGTCGCGTGGGTGACGATGGCGCTCGTCGCGCTCTGCATCGTCGCGTACTTCGCCGTGCAACCGACCCGCGTGACCGTCGACCACATCGTCTCGCCCGACCTCCAGCTCGTCGACGACGACGACCTCCGCTTCCTCGTGGACAACGCCGCCATCCCGTGCGAGATCGTGCAGGGGCGACCACTCACGCAGCGCGAGTACCGCGACACCTTCGTCCGGGGTGATCGCAGCGCGTGCGGCGACGCCGACGGCCCCGCCCGCAGCCCCGGCAAGGTCGTCTACCTCGCGCTCCTGGCCTCGCTGTTCCTCCACGGGTCACCCGCCCACCTCTTCGGGAACCTGCTCTTCCTCTGGGTCTTCGGCAACGACATCGAGCACCGATGGGGTCGGGGTCGCTATCTCCTGCTGTTCCTGCTCGGTGGGATCGTCGCGAGCCTCGCCCACGTCCTGACCGACCCCGGCTCCACCGTGCCCATGATCGGCGCGTCGGGCGCGATCGCGGCCGTCATGGGCGCGTACCTGATCTGCTACCCGCGGACCCGGGTGAAGACGATCATCTTCTTCGGCTTCATGATGCTGCGGAAGGTCCAGGCGCTCTGGCTGCTGCTCGTGTGGCTGGCCCTCCAGTTCCTGCTGGTCGGGGCCGACTCCGGGATCGCCTGGGCTGCGCACGTCGGTGGCTTCGTGTTCGGCGTCCTCGTCGGCGTCGCGTGGCGACGGCGGGGACGGGACCGGGAGCCGGTCCCGTCGGGTTCGCCCGGTCCGCCGATCGCGCCGCTGGTCACGCCGACCGCGTGAGGAACCGGGTCCGGCACCGCGGGCCTGACAGACTCCCGCAATGGATTCGACCCGCCGGATCGGGGCTTCGGTGCTCGCGGCGATCACCGCCGTCCTCCTCCTCGTCGCGTCGCTCGGATGGTGGGCCGACCGGCACCTGCTCGACTCGGACCGCTTCACCGAGACCGCCGGCTCCCTGCTGACCGAGCAGGACGTCCAGGACGCCCTCGCCGAGGCGATCACGGATCAGATCAGCAGCGCGGCCGGCACGGACCTCGATCTGGTGCAGCCCTTCATCGCGACCATCGTGCGGGGTGTGGTCGAGAGCACCCAGTTCCAGACGATCTTCGACGCCGCCGTGCGCCGGGCCCACCAGGCGGTCGTCGACGACCGGCTCCGGGGCGCGGTCCTCGACCTCACCGAGGTGGTGGACCGGGTCCGGGAGGCGATCCAGCCCATCGCGCCGGACATCGCGCGCCAGATCCCGAGCGGCGAGGAGATCCGGATCCAGGTGCTGCGCCGCAGCCAGGTCGACGCGTTCTACCGCACGCTCGAGCTGTTCCGGACCCTGCTGGTCGTGGTGACGGTCCTGATGGTCGCCTGCTTCGTCGGGGCCCTGGCCTGCTCGACGCGCCGGTGGCGCACCGTCGCGCTGACCGCGTGGATCGTGGTCGGGCTGTTCGCCCTGTGGCTGCTCGCCCAGCGCATCGGGCGGAGCGTGGTCGCCGGCCTCCCCGACCCCCCCGAGTACTCGGCCGCGGCCGGGACCTCCTACGGCGTGATCCTCCACGACCTCGCCGTGCAGAGCGTCGTCGTCCTCGTGGTCGGGGCGGCCGTCGCCCTGGCCGCAGGGTGGATCGACCGCAACGGCGGCTGGGCGGCCGTGACCGAGGCCGCCCGCCGTGCCCGCGCGTGGCTCCGCGCCCAGGCGGCGGGTCGGGCCCCCGGGACGCCGGTCCCGTCCGCGTCCGCCGCGTCCACCGCGTCCGCCGCGTCCACCGCGTCCACCGGCCCGGCCGACGAGGCCACCGGACCGGCCGACGAGGCCACCGGACCGGTCGAGGTGGCGCGCGGCCTGGTCCAGGGGGCGCTCGCGCCGCGCCTGCCCGCACCCGGCCGCACCGGGCGGTCGGCCCGCTGGTGGCGCGCCGCCGGGCTCCTCGTCGTCGGCCTCTTCGCCGTCCTGAGCCCCGGCAGCCTGACGACGGTGCTCGTGGTGCTGCTCGGCGTCGCCGCGATCTACCTCGCGCTCACCGAGGCCCTCGCGGCCTGGGCCACGCCGCGGGGCGCTGGCGACCCCGGTGACCCCGGCGACCCCGGCGACCCCGACGCAGCGCCGGCGGAGGCGACCACCGCACACGGAGCGGCGGCGGCCGGGGAGTCGTGATAGACCCGCAGCGGAGGTGAACGGGGCCTGGTGGCCCCCCTCGTCTTCAAAACGAGTGGGACGGGTGATCCCCGTCCGGTGGGTTCGATTCCTGCCACCTCCGCCACCGGCGACGCACCGTCACCGCGTCGCCCCCACCCCGAGACCGGAGGAGGACGACCCTGGACACGGCGATCATCGGCATCGGGGAGGTCCCACCCCGGCGCCGGTCCGACGGCGCGACGACGCTCGACCTCGTCGCCCGCGTCGCGCGTGACGCGATGCTCGACGCCCATCTGCGGCCGGCCGACGTCGACGGGCTGCTGCTCTCGCCGACCTTCACCGGCGCACCGCTCACCGTGGCGTCGATGGTCGCCGATCTCCTGGGCCTGCGGCCGTCGTACTGCGACGTCGTCGACGTCGGCGGCGCCACCGCGACCGGCATGGTGTGGCGGGCCGCCGCTGCGATCGACGCCGGAGTCTGCCGGGCGGTGCTCTGCGTCCTGGCCGAGGGGGCCGACCCGCGGTCCGGGATCCACGCGCCGTCGTGGCCGGCACTGCCCAACGGGCAGTGGGAGCGCCCGTACGGATCGCTCGGCCCCAACTCCGGGTACGCACTGGCTGCGATCCGCCACGCGTACGAGTTCGGCACCACCGACGAGCAGCGGGCCAAGGTCGCGGTCGACCAGCGCACCAACGCCTGTGCGAACCCGGCGTCGCTGTTCGCCGACACGCCGATCACCGTCGACGACGTGCTCGGCTCCCCACTGGTGTGCGATCCCCTCCACCTGCTCGAGATCGTGATGCCCTGCTTCGGCGCGAGCGCGTTCATCGTGGCCCGGGCCGACGTCGCCGCCGCCGGACCCCACCCCCCGGTCGTGGTGCGGGGCTTCGGCGAGCAGATCACCCACTCGTCGTTGGTCTCGCTCCCCGACCTGACCCGGACCGGGATCGTGGAGTCCGCCGGCCGGGCCTACGCCACTGCGGGCGTGACTCCGTCCGACATCGACCTGGTCTCGGCCTACGACTGCTACACGATCACCGTCATCCTCACACTCGAGGACGCCGGGTTCTGCGCGAAGGGACACGGCGGACCGTTCGTGGCCGACCACGACCTCACCTTCGCCGGTGACCTCCCCTGCAACACCCACGGCGGCCAGCTCTCGTACGGGCAGGCGGGCCTCGCCGGTGGCGCGAGCCACGTGACCGAGGCGGTCGTCCAGCTCCGCGGT
>CAIUKV010000253.1 GCA_903899845.1 uncultured Actinomycetes bacterium | reverse complement strand
GGTCGTCGGTGACCTCGTCCGCGGGCGCCGGGTCGAGCACCACGAGGGTGTCGACGCTCCGGGCGATCTCCACCGCGGCCTGGACGGCCCCGGGCGGGATCCCCAACTGGATCAGCACGACCCGGGCCGACGCGATCGCGTCGCCGTGCCGGTGCACGTGATCGGCGGTGCACGCGAGGTTCGCTCCCCGTGCGCTCACCACCGTGTTGGCGCCGTCGGCACCGACGGTGACGAACGCCGTCCCGGTGGGCAGGCCCACGGTTGCGACTCCTCGGGCGTCGAGGGTGGGCTCGGCCGCGAGCGCGGCGCGCACCGAGACACCGGCCGGGTCGTCGCCCACGCACGCGATCAACGCGACCCGCCGCCCCTGCCGGGCGGCCGCGACCGCCTGGTTGACCCCCTTGCCCCCGACCGCGGTGGCCAGGATCTCGCCGACCACGCTCTCGCCCGGGCGGGGCAGTCGGTCGACGCCGACGGTGTGGTCGAGGTTCGCCGTGCCGACCACGGCCACCTCGGGTCGGGTGCGTCCGGACGCCGGATCCACGGCGTCATCGTGACACCTCGTCCCGATCCGGACCCGGACCCCCGTCACCACGCCCCGGTGGGCCCATCCGCATGTGCGGGACCGCGACCCCGTGTGCGAGGCTCGCCCCATGGAGCCGAGCGAATTCCAGGGACGCGTCGGGCGCGACTGGCGGGACTCCGAGCCGTGGTGGCCCGAGCCCCTCCGCCCCCCCGCCGACGCCCCCAACGTCGTGCTGATCGTCCTCGACGACGTGGGGTTCGCGCAGCTGGGCTGCTTCGGATCCGACCTCGACACCCCCAACATCGACCGCCTCGCCGCCGGCGGCCTGCGCTACGGGCGCTTCCACACCACCGCGCTCTGCTCACCGACCCGGGCCTGCCTGCTCACCGGGCGCAACCACCATTCGGTGGGGATGGGCCGCATCACCGATCTCGCACGCGGCTACCCGGGCTACTCGGGCCGGATCCCCAAGTCGGCGGGCTTCATGTCGGAGATCCTGCGCGACCACGGGTACGCGACCTGGGCCGTGGGCAAGTGGCACCTGACCCCCGACGACGAGGCCCACCTCGCCGGGTCCCGGGCCCGCTGGCCCCTCGGGCGGGGGTTCGAGCGCTTCTACGGGTGGTTCCACGGCGAGACGCACCAGTTCGCACCCGACCTCGTGCACGACAGCCACTTCGTGGAGCCCCCCGCCACCTACGAGGACGGCTACCACCTCACCGAGGACCTCGCCGACCGGGCGATCGAGTTCGTCACCGACCTCCGGGCCGTCGACCCCGACAAGCCGTTCTTCTGCTACCTGGCGACCGGGGCGTGCCACTCGCCCCACCAGGCGCCCGCCGACTGGATCGCCCGCTACCGCGGCCGCTTCGACCGGGGCTGGGACGAGTGGCGGGAAGCGACCTACCGGCGTCAGCTCGAGCTCGGCATCATCCCGGCCGACGCCGAGCTGTCCCCGCGCGCGGCGTGGATCCCGGCGTGGGACGCGCTGTCGGCCGACGAGCAGCGTCTCGCGGCGCGGTTCATGGAGTGCTTCGCCGCGTTCCTCGCCCACGCCGACCACCAGATCGGCCGGGTGGTCGAGCACCTCCGCGCGATCGGCGAGCTCGACCGCACGCTCATCGTCCTGGTGTCGGACAACGGCGCGAGCAGCGAAGGCGGACCCAGCGGCTCGATCAACGACGTCCGGCAGTGGAACATGATGCCGGCATCGGTCGAGGAGATGCTGGGCCGCATCGACGAGATCGGCGGGCCCACGATCCACAACAACTACCCCTGGGGCTGGACCACGGCCGGCAACACGCCGTTCCGGCGCTGGAAGCGCGAAGTGCACGAGGGGGGCATCTCCGACCCGTGCATCGTGCACTGGCCCGCGCGCATCACCGACGCCGGCGGCATCCGCCGCCAGTACACCCACGCCATCGACGTGCTGCCGACCGTGCTCGAGGTGATCGGGATCACCCAGCCCGCCACGATCGACGGTGTGCCCCAGCGCCCGCTCGAGGGCACCAGCTTCGCGTACACCTTCGACGACCCCGACGCCCCCGAGCGGCACGACACGCAGTACTCCGAGATGCTCGGATCCCGCGCGATCTACCACCGGGGCTGGAAGGCCGTGACGTACAAGCCCCTCGGCAAGCAGTACACCGACGAGGACCCCGACCTGCCCTTCGACCAGGACCGGTGGGAGCTCTTCCACGTGGCGACCGACTTCGCCGAGTGCCACGACCTCGCCGCGCAGGAGCCCGATCGGCTGCGCGAGCTCCAGGACCTGTGGTGGCGGGAGGCCGAGCGCTACCAGGTGCTCCCGCTCGACAACCGGGCCGGCGTCGCCATCGCCGAGCCCCCGCCGACCGGCCTGCGGCCCCGCACCCGCTACGAGTACCGGCCCGGGGGTGGCATGGTCCCCGAGGCCGTGGCCGTCGACGTCAAGCGACGGTCCCACACGATCACCGCCGAGGTCGTCGTCCCCGAGGGCGGCGCCGACGGGGTCCTGCTCGCCATGGGCGCGATCCTCGGCGGCTACGCCCTCTTCGTGCAGGACGGTCGCCTCCAGTACGTGCACAACCTCGTGGGTCGCCACGAGGACCATCTGGCCGCGCCCGACCCGCTCACCCCGGGACCCCACACCCTCGGGTTCGCGTACCGGTGCGACGACCCGTTCGGGGGCGGCCACGCCACCCTCGCCGTCGACGGCGCCGTCGTCGCCGAGACCGAGATCCGGCGGTTCACGCCGGTGCGGTTCTCGATCATGGGCACCGGGCTGACCTGCGGGTACGGCGGACCGTCGGCGGTGACCCCGCGCTACCGCGGCGCCTTCCCGTTCACCGGGACGCTGCACCGGGTCGTGGGCGACGTCGACCCGGGCACGCGACCGGTGAACTTCGACGCCGAGGTCCGCGCCGCGCTCAACGCCGACTGAGCCGACCGGGCCGCGGCCCGGGACGGGCGCCTCAGAGGTACTCGACGTTGGCGGCCGCGGGCACCTGGCGCCGGGTGTCGAACACGTAGCGGGCGTGGGCGACCACGGCCTCGAGGTCGAAGGCGGCGTGCGGCGTCAGGACCACCACCGCGTCCGCGGCCGCGAGCTCCTCGGGGGTCGGTGCGACCCGCACCACGCCCAGGCCGGGGTCGAGGCCGTGCACGGCATCGACCACGTAGGGATCGGCCGCCCGCACCGACACGCCGAGGCGCGCGAGCAGCGACGCCACCCGCAGCGCCGGTGACTCCCGGGCGTCGCCGGTCTCGGGCTTGTAGGCGAGGCCGAGCAGCAGGACCCGGGCCCCCTCGAGCGCCTGCCCCCGCTCGTGGAGGCCGGCCCCGAGCCGGCGCACCACGTACTCGGGCATGAAGTCGTTGACGTCGTTGGCCAGCTCCACGAACCGGAACGGCGCGCCCAACTCGTCCCGGACCTTCCAGGCCAGATAGCTGGGGTCGATGGGCAGACAGTGCCCGCCCACCCCCGGCCCGGGCTCGAAGCGCATGAAGCCGAACGGCTTGGTGTCGGCGGCGTCGATGGCCTCCCACACGTCGATGCCGAGATCGGCGGCGAACATCGCGAGCTCGTTGACGAGAGCCACGTTCACGTGTCGGAAGGTGTTCTCGAGCAGCTTGGTCAGCTCCGCCTCACGCGTCCCCGACACGGGAACCGTCCGCACCACGAGGTCGTCGTAGAAGGCCTGCACCCGCGCGAGCGAGGCGGCGTCGACCCCGCTCACCACCTTGGGGGTCCCCTCGAGGGTGGCGTTCGGATCGCCCGGGTTGATGCGCTCGGGCGAGTAGCCGAGGTGGAAGTCGGCCCCCGGCGCGAGCCCCGAGCCCGCCGCGAGCAGCGGGGCGACGAGCTCCTCGGTCGTGCCGGGGTAGGTCGTGCTCTCGAGCACGACGCACGCACCGCGGCGCAGGTGCGGCGCCAGCAACCGCGCGGCGTCCTCGATGTAGCTCAGGTCGGGGGCGCCGTCGCGCAGGGGCGTGGGCACGGTGATCACCGCGACGTCGAAGTCGGCCAGCGCGGCGGGATCGACCGTGGGCCGGTACCGGCCGGTGGCCAGCACCCCGGCGAGTCGCTCGGCCGGGATGTCGCCGACGTACGAGTCGCCGGCGACGAGGCGGGCGATCCGCTCGCCGTCGACGTCGAAGCCGACCACGTCGTGGCCCACCTCGCAGGCCCGGACGGCGAGGGGCAACCCGACGTACCCCTGCCCCACGACGACGACCCGCACCGGCACCGCTCCCTGCACGGGGTCATGTTCGCAGACGGCGACCGGGTGACCCCACCCCGGATCGGGTCAGGGGCGGCGGCGAACCAGATAGGGCTCGCCCTCGGCCCGGGCCCGGGCGACCACGGCGGGCACGCCGTGGGCCACCACGTGGTCGGGGACGTCGCGCAGGACCACG
>CAIUKV010000252.1 GCA_903899845.1 uncultured Actinomycetes bacterium | reverse complement strand
TGCTGGTGGTCGTCACCTTCCGCGACGTCATCATCACCGTCGTCACCACCCGGCGCGACCGCCGGTTCTCCTTCGGCCGCCTCTACGTCGTGGGCACCTGGACCGCGTACGCCACACTCGCCCGCCGGATCTCCGACCCCGACCGCCGTGAGCGCTTCCTCGTGCCCTTCGGGCCGGTCTCGCTCGTGGGGCTGCTCGTGGTGTGGGTCGCCCTGCTCGTCCTCGGCTGGGGCCTGGTGTGGTGGGGCCTCCAGAACCACCTCGAGGGAATCGACGGCGTCGTCAGTGGCGTCTACTTCTCGGGGGTGACCTTCCTCACCATCGGCTACGGCGACATCGTCCCCACCGGGAGCGGCAGCCGGCTGCTCGCGGTGGGCGAGGCGCTGATGGGCATCGTCACCACCGCGCTCGTCATCGGGTTCCTGCCGATCCTGTTCGGTGCGTACTCCCGACGTGAGGCGAAGCTGCTGACCCTCGACGACCTCCAGGACCAGATCACGGCCCGGGGCTTCCTGCAGCGCTACGCCGGCGGCGGGGACCTCGCGCCGCTGTTCGAGGAGTTCCGGTCCTGGGAGGCGTGGTGCGCCGACGTCTACGACTCCCACACCGCCTACCCGATGCTGCTCACCTTCCGGTCCCGCCAGCCGGGGCGCTCGTGGTCGGTGGGGCTCGGCATCGTCCTGGAGGCGGTGAGCAACGTCCTGGCCGTGGTCGACCGGTCCGGCCTGGGGCCGGCGGAGAGCCTCTACCGTCGGGCGGTGATGGTCCTCGACACCGTGCGTCGGCACCGGAGGGTGACGGAGGCGGCGATGCCCGTGCCCCCGGAGGAGGTCGAGCGCCGGTTCCGCTCGGTCTACGACGCCTTCGTGGCCGACGGCGTCCCGGTTCGGCCCCTCGACGAGGCCCGGGACCGCCTCCACGCCCTGCGGGCCGACTACGTCCCCGTCCTGGTCGGGCTCAGCGAGGCCACGCTCGCCCCCCTCGAGTTCCGGCCCAACGTCCGCCCGCTCCCCGTGGCGGAGGGTCCGTCGGCGGCGTCGTCGTGACCGGACCCGGCGGGCCGCCGCAGGCCCCGGGCGCCGGCGGTCCGACCCACCCCGCCCCGGACCCGGGCGGGGACCGGAGTCCGGACCCGGTCGCGCCGGTGGTGGTCCCACCCGCCGCGCCGGGGGTGCTCGACCTCGTGGGTCGGGGGGCTCGGGTCGGCGTCGACGCCGCCGGGCTCCTCGCCGCCGAGGTCGCCGATGCCACCGTGCGCATCGCTCGGGCGGTCCTTCCCCCTGCGGTGGCGACCGGACCGCTCGATCTCGTGGGCGACGCCGTGGAGCGGCGCCGGGCCGAGGCCCGTCGGCGGGAGGTGGCGAGTGCCGACGCCACCGTGGACGCGGTGCAGGCGGTGGTCCGCCGCGTGGTGGAGCTGGTCATCGACCAGATCGACATGTCGGCCCTGGTCCGGCGCATCCCGATCGACGAGGTGGTCGACCAGATCGACATCGACGCCATCGCGGCGCGCATCGACGTCGACGCCGTGGTCGCCCG